>JAYVRF010000155.1:0-20556 GCA_043756925.1 Arcicella sp.
AATATCAAGACTAAAATTGAAGCTAAAAACGCTGAAATAAAGGCTTTTGAAGGCAAATTGGATTTGGGAGATAAAGAAGCAACGATTAAACAACTCAATACAGATATTAAAATCTTACAAAATCAAGACTTAGGTTTTAAGGTATTTGAAACCACGCCCATCTGGGAAGATTATGATTTGGAAGCCGATGAATTAGACAATCAAATGGTTTTGTTTGATGAAAGCAAACTAACCGAAGAAGACCTAAAAGCCTTGCTCGTTACCTGGAAAACCTACGACGGTGCATCTTTAAGCCAAGCACTGGAAACGGTGAATTTGGGGGAATATATTGCCCACTACGGTAACAATAAATTGTATTTGATGGATAAAGGATTTACGACCGATAACTTAAAAACCTTATTAGAAAAAATTGATTCGGATAAAAAATTCAATCCTACGTCCGTCGTTACATTTGGCTATCATTTTGACAGTAAAAATTTACGAGAACTTGCTGAAAGTTTGAAAGGCTATGCTAATAAAAAGCATATAGATATTGATTTTATCACGAGGTATTGACCTAAAAACAAATGAAAGGATTTAATTTTGAGAAAAACTTATCGCATCAAGAAAGTGCCGTGGAAAGCATTTTGTCTGTTTTTGAGGGTTTGCAACCGCATTCAGTTGCTGAAATAAATAAGAATTTTATTAATCCTATTTATAACGATATTATCAAGCAAGGCAATGTGTTTGAAAATCAAATGCTGCCTTTCGGTAAGTATTATGATAACGTATTGGCAAGGCAACATAAAAACTTTATAGATCAAAAACCCATTCAGCGAAGCAACATTATTGATATTATGATGGAAACGGGTACGGGCAAAACCTATACCTACGCCAAAACCATGTTTGAACTCGACAAGGAATACGGCATTTTCAAGTTTATTGTGGTAGTTCCGACCCTTTCAATCAAAGCGGGGACGATTGATTTTTTGAAATCAGACAGCAGTCGAGAGCATTTTAAGGAACAATACAACAAAACACTTCATCTCCACATCGTGGAAAGTCAGAAAAGTGGCAAGAGTAAAAAGAGTTTTATTCCACCCGCCGTTACGAGTTTTGTGAATGCGGGCAACTTTGAGAAGAATAGTATTCAAGTACTGATTATTAACGCTGGCATGATTAATTCTGACACCATGCAAAAGCAGTTTGATAAAGGGCTTTTTGATAAATATACCGTTCCATTTGATGCAATCGGGGCAATCAAGCCTTTTTTGATTATTGATGAACCTCATAAATTTGGACAAGGCAACAAAACTTGGGAGAATATTCAGAGAATGAAACCGCAGTTCACCTTGCGATACGGAGCAACTTTCCCAGAGGTAGAAAAGGATCAAAAAAATCTTCTGACGGGCAAAAACGAAAAGATAAAAGTCAAGGATTATCACAACCTCATTTATCAACTCACGGCGGTTGATTCATTCAATCAGAACTTAGTAAAAGGCATTATCGGACACATCACAGAATTTGAGAGTGGCAAGAATGCCATGGTAAAATTCATAGATTCAGACGGCACAGAAGCCAGTTTTGAATTAACCGAAAACGACCATAAAAAGATCATAACGGTTTCTAAAAAAGAGAGTTTGAAAAAGGTTCACGAAGAAATGACCGACCTTATGATTGAGAATCTGAATAAAAATACGGTAATTCTGTCTAACGGTTTGGAGTTGAAGAAGGGCGATAAAATCAATCCTTATTCCTACGCTGAAACCTTGCAGGAAATCATGATTCAGAAGGCAATCAAGCATCATTTTGAGATTGAGAAAAAGTTGCTGACCAGAGCGGTGAAGATTAAACCAATTACACTCTTTTTTATTGATAATATTGATGAATACAGAAATGAAGAGGGTTATATCCGCATAACAGTTGAAAAATATATTAAAGCAGAAGTAACAGAATTATTAAAAACAGAAGAGGATGCTTTTTATAAATCTTACCTCGAAAAAACCTTGATTAATCTTTCTGCCACGCACGGAGGCTATTTTTCAAAAGATAATTCTGAAAAAGATGAAGCCATTGAAAAAGAAATCAACGAAATTCTGCACGACAAGCAAGCCATGCTTGATTTAGAAAATCCAAGGCGTTTTATTTTCTCGAAATGGACCTTGCGGGAAGGCTGGGACAATCCCAATGTTTTTCAGATTTGTAAACTCCGTAGTAGTGGCAGTGAAATATCAAAATTGCAAGAAGTTGGGCGTGGATTGCGTTTGCCCGTGAATGAATACGGCAATCGGGTGAAAGATGAACAGTTTTATCTGAATTACTTTGTGGATTTCACGGAGAGTGATTTTGTGGACAAACTCGTGAATGAAATAAATCAGAAATCGGGAGCCATTTCCATTGAAAAAATTTATACTGAACTGGATAAGGATTTAATAAAAATAATTCTTCAAAAATATCAAGAACAGTTTTATGACGAAGAAAAACTACTCGAATACTTAGACGACAAAGGAGTTATTAAACGAAATAATACTTTTAAAGAAGGTGGATATGAGTACGTTAAACAACATTTTTCACTCATTTTTGAAGGCATAAATTCCAATAAAGTCCGCAAAGCCACTGATGTTAGAAAGAAAATCACAGTCAGAACTTCTAAATATGATGAGTTGAAAGAACTTTGGGAAAAACTCAATGAAAAAGTGATTCTTGAATATAAATTTGATAATGAAACTGCCTTCAAGGAGTTATTTACCAACTATTTAAAAACACAACAAGGCAATTTGACTTCTGACGGCATCAATGAAAGAATTGCAAAAATTGAAATAAAAAACAATCGAGCAGAAGTAAACGAGTCTGAATCAGTTTATAACCGAAGTAATGCTACTATTTCAACCATGAAATACAGTGATTTTTTGAAAGAACTTTCAAAAAATCTGAATATAAATATGAAAACCCTGCATCAATCAATCATTGAGTCAGGCACAGAAATAAATGCTTCTTTAAACACTAAAACGCTTCGGAAAATCAAGCAAAATTTTGACGATTTTTTAATGGCAAATGCGATTGACAAATTCAGTATTGCGTATAAAAACGTTTCAAACAACATTCATCCAACCAAATTGACGGATGAAAAAGGGAATGTTTTGAAGGAAGTTTCTGCCTCTGATGTTGGAGTTCTGGTTTCGGAGGAAACAGTCGCCAAATCATACTTTTTTGACGAACTTTATTATGATTCGTACTTAGAAAAAACCAATATTAAGACTGAAATAGAGGAAGTGATTGTGTTTACGAAGATTCCGAAAAACTCCATCAAAATTCCCGTGGCTGGTGGAAAAAGCTATTCGCCAGACTTTGCTTATGTATTGAAATTTAAAGACGGTGAACAGAAACTACATTTTATTGTAGAAACGAAAGATGTAAAAAGCGAAGAAGGACTTAGAAATGAAGAGAAATATAAAATTAAACACGCCGAAAAATTCTTTGCTGGCAAGGTAAAAATTGAGTTCAGAACACAGTTCAGCAACAATGGAATGGTTGATTTGATTAAAAAAATTGCAGTTGGTAATTAATGGAAGTGGGTTTGACAAATTTGAACGGTGCGACATTCAAGTTTGTCAAATCTCCCTTACTTCAAATTAAAATTCTCAAAAGTCGAAATATCAATGATTTTTTCGAGGTCTTCGTCGTAAGTTACTTTTATTTTATCGCCAATTTGAGAAATTGGTAATTGGGTTGAAATGTTTGAAGAACCTACAAAAACTTTTGGACTATCTTTCAGCATAAAATAATAAAAACTATTGCCATTCTCCACATCATTTTGGATTCGGACGATGGTTGAACTAACTTCTTTTTTGACCGATAGCGTGTTCCCAGAAAGTTTGTTCCCCGTCATGTTGTAAGTATTTTTGAAAGAGGTCAACGTTTCTCTCAATGTATTACCCACACCCACAACCGTATAATCATTAATGCCCACCATCGCATACATTTTAACCAATCCTCCGTTGTCTTTCAAAGCCATCACATAAGTCGGAATATTGTTGATATTATAGGGAATTGGCATTGTGGCTTTATAGCCCTTTTCTTGCACTTTTCCTTCGGCTGAATGCTGTGCTGCCAATTCGGTAGCTCCACTTTGTTTGTAATACGTTGCCTCTTTGGTTCGAGTATCAACCAACATAAAACCCACCGTTGATTCATCCTTCCCGACCGAAGTCAGTCCTGTGTACCAATATGATTTATTATCTTTTCCATACACCAAAGTCATTGCTTCGGTGGTTTGAAGTTTATCCGTATTAGCAAAATTCCAATATCCATTCACATACTCGCCCCAATCGTCCAATTGTGCTTGAATGAAATTGGAAGGCTGTACTCTGTCAACCCATTTTGGAACATTATTAAGCCCAAATTGTTGAATATCACCACTTTGAGCATCCACTACAATGATTCCATTGGCGTTTTTCCCTCCAAAACCTATTGATTTTTCAAAAGTCGTAATCACCCAAAAAGGCTTACCGGAATCGTCAATTTCAAAACTAAAATCAGTTAATCCGATTGTACTGTGCCCATTAAAATACACATGGCGACGAAGGTTATCAAACAAAAACGCCCCTTCCTGATATTTTACTTTGATGGGTTTATTCTGAATATTCTGCACCAATTTTACCTCACGCTCGTTTGTTACGGACACTATTACGTACCCCGGCGTACCTTCTAAGTTACTAAACCATTTGAAAAAACCACTGTGTTCGAGCGGGGCAACCCACACTAAACGATTATTGACTTTCTGAATACAAAATTCGCCAAGTTCGACCTGACTCCCGAGTGCGGGCTGACTACCAAGCACCTTTTCACCTACCAAATTGGCTAAATTTTTATCCACAATCCGAACTTCATCTAAGGATATTGGGGTAATATGATCAGAGATTTTTTTCCCTATGTTCACCTTACCAATCAATTTCTGATATTCCTGAGCATGAAATAAAGGGCTTGAAGTAATAAAGGGAAGAAATATTACGTAGAATAAACTGGCAATGAACAAATACTTAATCCATGCGGGAGCAGTTTTTTGTCCCATGCTCATGCTTATATCATTTCCATTTTGGATGAACTTCATGGAAGTAGATAGCAGAAAAAGAACGACTGAAAGAATTAAAACGATAATGCCAATTTGTGAAAATCCATATCGCAGGACAGGCATTTGCGAATAAAATAACAAAAACACGATGAGAACACAAAGTAGGATTTTAGAAATATTTTTCATTGGTTTGGTTTTTTTTGTAAACTTACATCAATTAGTTATTGTTTCTGGATTTTAGCGATAGAGTTTTTTTAATACAACGCTTACTGGTATGCTTTTAGTAAAATGAGAGTACACTAAACTAAACTTATCAATCGTAATTGGCACCTCACATCAAAAAGGTAGGAAAATTATTAACCAACGCTCTCACGGATTATTAGCCGCTATGTTGGCTTATCAATACGACATTGACTTGCCAAATGAAATTACAGTTCCTGCCATCGTTGCCATTGCTGAACACGATGATGGCGTTGATGAAACGAAGGAAAACCAAAATCTTACTGAAATGGGTGCTCCCAGACATTCCATGGTTAGTGATGAAACTAACAAATCCGATTTGACTCGACCAATCAATGTTATGAAAATTTCCTCTTCTAAAAGTCAATTAAACGCTCTACTCACGTCTTTGCACATGGATTTTTATAGAATGGCGAGAAACGAAAAACCGATAAAGGTTTGAACGATTTTTAAAGGAACAAGAGAAATTTCGAGCAGCGATTTTGAAAGATTTGAAGATTAATAAAAAATGTGCTAATCGTCTTTATCGCCTTATAGAGTGATGTGATTCCTTTTCTTTATTGATTTGTATGGATGAAATTCAACCTGAAGGGCGGAAAATGGAAGTATCAGAAAGTCCAGATGGAGGGATAAATTAAACTTTTACACCCCTAATAATGATATTTCCGCTGATACTTGGTGTTCTAAAAACGATACATTTATGGTTTTTATGAATGCAAAATTATTGAACCATTAAAGTTTGATTTCATCGAAGAATTTGATGCGGTTTGTAAATCTTAAAGAATCAGTTTAGAAAACGTAGGCTGGGTTCAAAATCCAGCCTGCGTTAGTACGATAATATCACTCTAATCCAGATTTGCCATTATGCAATCAATATTTATTGCGTTAATTTTGCACCATGATTTTTCCCAAAACCCTCATTATCATTGCTGGACCAACCGCAGTTGGCAAAACTGATTTATGCGTAAAAATTGCTAAACTCCTTGATACTGACGTGGTTTCAGCGGATTCTCGGCAGTTTTATCGTGAACTCGCCATTGGAACTGCCAAACCTACGATTGAAGAAATGGCTGGTGTAAAACATCATTTTATAAATTCTCATTCCATTCAAGATTATTATTCTGTCGGTGATTTTGAGCGTGACTGTTTAGTAGTTTTGGAAGAAATTTTCCAGAGGAAAGATGTTGCCATTCTCACGGGAGGCTCTGGAATGTTTATTAAAATGATAACAGATGGGATAGATGAAATGCCCGTAGCGGATTTAGATTTACGCCAAAACTTAGCTCAACGACTTGACAATGAAGGACTTGAAGTATTGGCGGATGAATTAAAAAACCTTGACCCTATTTATTACCAACAAGTTGATATTCAAAATACGCAACGAGTTTTGCGGGCTTTGGAAGTTTGTATTTCAACGGGACAACCCTTCTCAAGCTTCAGAAAAAATCAGAAAGTTGAGCGTCCTTTTCGGATGATAAAAATCGCACTCGAACGCTCCAGAGAGGAATTATACGCTCGCATAAACAAACGCATGGATATGATGCTCGCCAACGGTCTCGAAGATGAAGCTAAATCTGTCATTGATTTTAGAGAACACTATGCTTTAAAAACCGTAGGCTATCGTGAAATTTACGAACATCTCGACGGTGAATATGATCGTGAAGAAATGATTAGATTACTCAAAAGAAACTCCCGACGATACGCTAAAAGACAAATAACATGGTTTAAAAATCAAGATGAATTTCATTGGTTTGATGCCAAAAATGAGGAGGAGATTATGAGGTTTATAAAAGCCCATTGACCCCAGAGGAGGAATTGGTACACGAGTACTCGGACTCGAAAGTTTCCCCCTCTCGGAGGCGGACGGAGCTTCTAAACAAATGTAGCGAAGCCCAGTGAGCCTCGCTACAAATCATCCTTAAACCAAAACTAAATAGATAATGTATTCCAAAAATGTGTTAATTCTTTGGTCGGAACATGTAATTTAATATTTTCTGACCTACATAAACTAAACGACCGTCTTTTAACATTATTACTTTTTTAGAAATATTCTGCACATGATTGTTCGTAATTTTCTCTTTCTTCAAACCTTTCTTACCTGCCAACAAATTATGAGGAAAACCCATCGCTAAAACGTTGTTAGTTAAGGTAATACATAAAAATAAACTAATCATGACTGTTAAATTTTTCATCGTTTAAAGCGTTTATTTGAGAGTTTAATAATTTATTTTCATTGGTCGTTAAACCAGTATTTTTATTACAAGACAAAGATAAGTGCTTTATTAGGTACTATGCAATACATAATACCTTAAATTTTGTTAAAATCTGGATAAGTGGTTGTTTAGGTAGATAAATGGTTAGGAGTTTTCAATAAGATGTAGAAACTAAAAAAAAGGTTGCATTATTATATCACGATTGTGCAAAAATATTTTTTCCATTAAAAATACAACGCTATCTAATTTTAGCATAGCCTAAAATTTTTCTACCTTAGAATAATGATATTTTATGGTATTTATGGCGTATAAGCAAGAACGTATAAATATTGCAAATGTGAAAAATCAGGCATAGCTTTCGGAAAAATCAGTATTTCTTGTCAATTACCACTAACATTTTTTATTCTTAGAAAAATCTAAAATTCTGTATTTATCAGGGACAATACTTTATGCAAACGATTCTTTCAAAACTTAATATTTCAGCTGTCAATCACGGAACGAGTACGGGGCTAAATTCTTGGGCTTCCGATAATCCCGAACTCATCGAATCTTTTTCGCCCGTTGACGGTAAATTGATTGCCAAGGTTACTGAAACGACTTTCGATGATTATCAGCAAGTAATCGAAACTGCTAAAAACGCCTTTAAATTGTGGAAAAATGTTCCTGCTCCTCGCCGTGGAGAAATTGTGAGACAAATGGGCGAGGCTTTTCGACAAAACAAAGAGGCTTTGGGGCAATTAGTTTCTTATGAAATGGGCAAAAGTTTGCAAGAAGGTTTGGGCGAAGTACAGGAGATTATTGACATCTGCGACTTTGCCGTGGGGCTTTCTCGCCAACTCTACGGACTCACAATGCACTCTGAACGTCCCGAACATCGGATGTATGAACAGTATCATGCTTTGGGAATTGTCGGAATTATTTCCGCCTTCAATTTTCCTGTTGCCGTATGGTCTTGGAATGCCATGATTGCTTGGGTTTGCGGAGATGTTTGTGTGTGGAAACCTTCTGAAAAAACACCTTTAACGGGGATTGCTTGTCAGAATATTATCCAAGATGTTTTAAGAAAAAATGATATTCCAGAAGGTATATCTTGTTTAATATCAGGAGATTATCAAGTGGGCGAATGGTTAACGACCGATAAAAGAGTGCCTCTAATTTCAGCCACAGGTTCAACTCGAATGGGAAAAATTGTGGGAGCTTCGGTTGCTTCACGCATGGGCAGAAGTTTGTTGGAATTGGGTGGAAATAATGCCATAATTATCACCGAAAATGCAGATTTAAACATTGCCATTGTAGCCGTAGTTTTCGGGGCAGTTGGTACGGCGGGACAGCGTTGCACCTCCACGAGAAGAGTGATTATTCATGATTCAATTTACGAAGACGTAAAAGCAAGGTTAGTGAAGGCTTACGGACAATTACGCATCGGAAATCCTTTGGATGAGAATAATCACGTTGGACCATTGATTGATAAAAAGGCAGTAATTGCTTACGTTTCAGCGGCTCATGAAGTCAAAGAAGAAGGCGGAACGATGTTGGTTCCAGAAGAAATTTTGGCAGGAAAAGGTTTTGAATCAGGTTGTTATGTAAAACCTTGCATTGGTGAAGTCGAGCCGAGTTTCAAGATTGTAAAACATGAAACCTTCGCTCCAATCTTGTACATTATGAAATACAAAACGTTGGAAGAAGCAATTCAAATTCAGAACAATGTGCCACAAGGATTATCGTCGTCTATTTTTACGTTAAATATGCGTGAAGCCGAACAATTTTTATCCATTAATGGCTCAGATTGTGGCATTGCCAACGTGAATATTGGAACATCAGGGGCAGAAATTGGAGGAGCTTTTGGCGGTGAAAAAGAAACGGGCGGAGGGAGAGAATCAGGCTCAGATGCGTGGAAAGCCTACATGAGACGACAAACTAACACCATAAATTACGGAACGCAATTGCCTTTGGCTCAGGGAATTAAGTTTGATTTTTAATCCATTTATCCTCAACTAATGAAAACACAAGAAACCATCACAAAATCCCTCATGGAGAAGCTCTGGGAGGGTTATTGCCAAAGAGTTACTTACGCTCAACAATACGCTAACATGGTGAAAGCCGAAGGTGGAAATGTGGTGAACGACCACTGTGCTTTCCGTACTTTCAATACGCACACGGGCGAACAACCATCGGGTATTCGTGCCATTGAAGAGGTTTTAGAATCTTTGGGTTATGAGAAGATTTCACCGTATAGTTTTCCGACAAAACACTTGAATTCTTTTCATTATCAACATCCAACAAACATCAATTTTCCTAAGTTTTTTGTTACGCAATTGGAAGTAAAAGCCCTGTCAGAAGAGGCTCAAAATTTAATAAACGAGGCAGTGAAAGATACGCCCGATTTATTGAAAGGTGAATCACGACAATTATTGGCAACACTTAAACAAAATAAAGAATTGATTAGCGATGAGGCAGATAGATTGGTGGAAACGCTGGTAAAATTCTTTGCCCGCCCGTGGAAACCTGCCAAAAAAGAAACGATTTTGACTTTGAATAAAGAATCCCAATTTGCTGCCTGGACTTTGCTTCACGGCAATTCTGTCAATCATTTTACTGCTTATATTAATCATCAAAACGTTCCCGCTTGGGGCGATATTGAGCAAACAATGGCAGTTTTGAAAGAGGCAGGAATCCCAGTAAAACCTGAAATTGAAGGCGTAAAAGACTCAAAACTTCGTCAAAGTTCAACGCAGGCAATTGATGAAGATTGTCCTGTGGTGGATGCTGACGGTTCAATGACTACCCTAAAATGGTCTTATGCCTATTACGAATTAGCTGAACGTGGTTATCTCGAAAATGACGGTCAGAAAGTTTGGTTTGATGGCTTTTTGGGTGAACAAGCCACCAATCTCTTCGAAATGACCAAACGTTAACATTAAACTCTGAGCAACTCTGTGTCTCAAACCATCAACACAAAATGCAAAATATTTTAGTAATTGGAATGGGCAAAGTTGGCTCATTAGTTGGCACTTTGCTGTCTAAACGTTTTACAGTCAAAGGATTAGACAAAAATAATCCTACTACAGAACTACCTTTTGAGGTTATCAAAGGTGATGTTTCGGATAAAGTTTTATTGGAAAAACTGATTCCACAATTCGATGCGGTGGTGTCGTGCATGCCTTATAATTTGAATTTGACAATTGCACAAATTGCCCACCAATCGGGAAAACATTACTTTGATTTAACCGAAGACATTCCCACAACTACTGCTATTCGAGAAATGGCGGCGAAGGGAAGTAAAGGTGTTTTAGCTCCACAATGTGGACTTGCCCCTGGACTTATTGGTATCGTGGGAGCGAATTTAGCCAATCGTTTTACCAAACTTCGTGATATTGAATTGAGGGTTGGGGCTTTACCAAAATATCCAAACGGATTGTTGGGATATTCCTTCACGTGGTCTCCTGCGGGAGTGATTAACGAATATTTGAATGATTGCGAGGTAATTCACAATGGCGAAAAGAAAGTAGTTCCCGCCCTTGACGGCATCGAATACATCAATATCGAAGGCAATGAGTTTGAAGCATTTAGCACTTCGGGCGGATTGGGAACGATGTGCGAAACCTACGAAGGAAAGGTTGATACACTCAATTATAAAACCATTCGTTATCCAGGACACGGCAAGTTGATGAAGTTTTTGTTGTATGAATTAATCCTAAAAAACAAGCGTGAACTCATCGAAGAAATTCTGACCGAAGCCAAGCCTCCTGTGCAGGAGGACGTTGTGTATGTGTATGCGGTCGTGGAAGGTTGGAAAAATCAATCGTTAGAAAGAGAAGAGTTTTATCGTGCTTATTCCCCAAAAATCATAGATGGAAAACACTGGCGAGCCATTTCTTGGACAACGGCAGCTTCCATAGTTGCGGTGGTTGAAATGGTGGCGGACGGTAAATTGCCGCAAAATGGGTTTATTAAACAGGAAGATATTGTATTTGAAAAGTTTTTGGAAACGGAAACGGGGAAGTTTTTCTTGTAAAATAAGACCACAGATACCACCTATTTGTGAAGTAACAGGTAAAGGATAAATTGGTAATCAATGCTACGAGAATTTGGGCATAACCACTTTGGAACGAGACGAATATCTTTTAAAGGTGACAGTTACTGAAATTATAAATTCCTTTATTGTAATACTGAGCATTACAATAAAGGAACTCCTGAATTTCTAATTTTTTAATGATGCCATATCAATTACAAAACGATATTTCACATCGCTTTTTACCATTCGATCATAAGCCTCATTAATGTCTTGCATTTTTATTAATTCAATTTCAGAAACAATATTATGTTCTCCACAGAAGTCAAGCATTTCTTGCGTTTCAGCTATTCCACCAATTAGCGAACCAGTCACGGATTTTCTCCCCAAAATCATTGGAACTGTATTTAAAATCGGCTCAAGTCCACCTAAGTAACCAACTAAAACCAACGTACCACTGATGTTCAGTGTGGTGACGTAAGGATTAACATCGTGAATATAAGGAACCGTGTCAATAATTAAATCGAATTTTCCTTTTACCGCATTCATTTGTTCTGCATTAGTAGAAATAATCACCTCATCCGCTCCTAATTCTTTAGCATCTGCTGTTTTTTCTGATGTCCTTGAAAATAAGGTAACGGTTGCACCCAAACCCTTTGCTAATTTTATCGCCATGTGTCCTAATCCACCTAAACCCACTACTGCAACTTTACTACCTTCTTTTACATTCCAATGTTTTAGTGGCGACCAAGTGGTAATACCAGCACAAAGCAAAGGGGCAACTGCGGCTAAATTTAGAGTAGAAGGCACTTTTAATACAAAATGTTCTTCCACAACTATTTTTTCGGAATAGCCCCCAAAAGTATGACCTCCTGAATATTTGTCTTTACCGTTGTAAGTTCCCGTAAATCCTGTTAGGCAATATTGCTCCAAATCTTTTTTACAGCTATCGCACGTTCCGCAAGAACCTACTAAACAGCCAACACCCGCCAAATCGCCCACTTTAAATTTGGTTACTTCACTTCCTACATTCGTTATCTTTCCCACAATTTCGTGACCAGGAACAACAGGGTAGATACTTCCGCCCCAATCGTTATTTGCCGTATGTAAATCTGAATGGCAAACGCCGCAATATAGAATTTCTATTTCAATATCTTTTGCCGTTAGCGTTCTTCGTTCAATGGTCATTTGTTTCAAATTATCCGTCGGAGAGTTTGTCCCAAATGCTTTTGTGTGTATCGAATTCATTTTTGTTTTTTTAAGTAAGTTGATTTTGTATGCTGTTATATTTTCCCGTTACTATTGTCATAAAAATAACAACGGGAGATAAAATTTATTCGTTCAATTGTTGTACAGATAGCTATTTTATGATCTCTTGATTTAAAAGATTCGTTTCCATGGTCAATGTCCTCCTTGTACCATTGTGCGACAGCAATTTTTCGAGTAGATTATTTTTTGATTATCGGGTAATTATGAATCAAATAGAGGTAAAATTTCATTCCCGTGGTCGGTGTCTTCACCAATGCCATTAAGTTAAGGATTTTTTAAAGTTTTAATGTAGGAATAGTACAATTTTATTTTTCATTTTTTGGTTCAACAAAATGAATTTTGGTAAGATTTTATTTTTTTGACAAAAAAAGGTTTTCATTGTTATAAGTTCGTTTTTATTCAAACCTCAAAACTCATGAACGATATGGGATTTTACCTTCTACTTATAGCACTGAGTATATCTGTTCTTACGTTTGTGATGCTTAATTCTTTCAAAGGAACGCCCATCCTTTATAGCGGTTATTGAATTATTGATTTTAGTGAGTATTTTATCTACAACAATCTGAATATCAGCAGTTTTAATCAGATTTATAAATTTATCTCTTACAAATTTAAAGGCATTTTGCCAATTGTATTGATAGGTTAGTTTACGTTTTTTAGTTCTTTGAGTAATCTGTTTTTGAACTTGATTTCCCAATAGTGATGTCAGGTTTAACATAAAAATATGGGCGTAAAACTCTTGATAAATTCCTTTATAATGACGACATCCGAATTGCTCAAGTTTCATTTTAGGCTTCAAATTCTTGTAACCCTCTTCTACAGCCCATCGTAGTTGATATAATTCTGAAATTTGGGTAATGGTAGATAAATCAAGTAATGAACTCACCAATAACTCTATTTCACCACTTTTTAAAGTTATTTTCGTAACTCTGACCGTGATTGGATTAATGTCCAAATTCTGATTTCGAGTAGTGGCTCTTTCCATTTCACTCGGAAACCACTCTGTAATAAAGTCATCTGAGGAATTTAAGAATGCTTTTTTTGCAAAATCAGACTGGCTGGCTTTTAAACGAATACAAAAAGATAAATTATTGATTAACAATAACTTAATCATAGAAAAATAACCAAAACCTCTATCAAGAAGAATCATGGCATTGGGCATTTTTAGATTCTTCAACAGGGGAATGATCAATATTGACTCACCAATACCAATAGGAGCAATAATTGAATCAAGAACAAAACCTGAAAGAACATCATAAAGCATACAAGCATTCGAAAGACACGTTGTTGTTTTTTCTCCTGAAACTGAATAAATACCGAAATGCTCTTTTATTTTTGGTGAAGATGGCATATTAACCGTTGTTCCATCACCAGTAATAAGTTGAAATCCATTCCAAAGTTTGGGTGGTAATTCCGAAATATGAGCTTTCATCATATTGTTCAATTCGAGGAAAAGTGCAGCCTTTATTTTGTATCGAGCCAATGAAAATGCTGAACCTGTAACACATTCAGACGATAGTTCAGGTAAAAATGTTGTTAAAGAATACTCAACAGAGTCTTTAAAAAGATTCATCAAAAGGATAGTTATTGATGAAAATGATAGCTTTCCCTTACGAGTAAAAAAAGACCCATCTTCTTTAAAGTCGCTGATAGTCTGAGGGTTATGAATAAAAATGGATACTTTTTTTAGGAATTCAGCCGTGGAATTCCCCCTTGTAATTAACTTTTTTGTGATTCATGGATTGGTTGTTTAAAATCACAAAGATAAATCTAATGGTTTGATTATGAAGATATTAGCGCTTAACTTAATAGCATTGGTGAAGACACAGACAACGGAGCTAAAAAAATGATGGATTTGGGTTAGTTTTGGTTTTGATATTTTTTTCAACATCTACATTTTTTATTCATCTAAGTCAAATGGTTCAACGCCCCTGTTAAAATAAGGAGCTTCAGTTTTCCAATATTTTTCTAATGTTTGATAGCAACAACTAAATAATGCATCCATTTTTGTTGATCCTTTATCTTGAACTCGCTTATTATTTTGAAATTCAAATCTGTAATAGTTTTTCTCTGTAATGATTGACTCCACGTTATATACTTCCTCAATCATTAGCATTAATGTTGTCAATTCATTCCAACTTTTATGAAATGTTGGCTCAGATTTAGCTTCTATATTTTTTATATTCTCTTCTAAAACTGTGTCAAAATTGTAGCAATATCTGTGTTTAATTACAAAATCTTTAAAATAGGCATTAATTTTTTCTAATTCTTGATTAGTTACAAACATGGTTTTATTATTTATTGGTTATTAAGTAGTTATGAGTAAAAATTGAAAATTATCCGTTCACTTGCTATCTTACAAATATACAATTAGGGTAATGATAACGGAAAATTATCTATTTATGCGGTTCAAATTTAGTATTTACTGGATATACAAGTTTCAAATCTTCGCTAAACACAATTCTTTTTTGCAAGTCCACTTTTGGCAAGTCTTTTTCTCTTAAAACTCCAATAAAATGTACTGTGTAATCTTCCTTTAAAGAAACGTAAACTAATAAATCAAAATTTTCTTTTTTAATTCCAAAGATATGTGGCTTTCCTTTTTGGTGAAATCTTGTCTTTACTTCAATGTTTACATCTTGATTTATATCCCATTCTTTCGCAACGTCACTACTTAATTTACCTGTCATATCACAAGAAGAATTTGAGTTTTTAGAAATTTTAAGTGTTCCTTCTTCAAATAAATGTTTTAAGTTTATTAGAGCATAATATTCACCTAAATCGCCGACAAATTTTTTAGAACTAAAATGTTCAAAGCCCTTTTTTCTTAATTGATCTTCTATTTCTTTTTCAGCTTCAATTTTCTTGTTTAGTGAATTTATAATTGAATCGTCAGAAATAAATGTCTTATCAAAACTATCATACTTTGTTGGTATCTTTACCAATAACTCAGATTTATTTTCTTCTATTACAGCTTTCAAAATTTCTTGTGTCATTTTGATTTATGTTTAAAATTGATCAATGATTTTATAAAACAAATATACTCAATATTAACCACAATTAAAAACCCAATTTCCAAACCCCAAAAACACAACCTATCAAAATATCCCCTAACTTAGTCCAAACAATCAAAACCAGCAAATGCAGTTAATCCTTCATCAATTTAACTTAAAACTTCGCCACACTTTTACCATTACGCACGAGTCTCGTGATGTGCAACCTACGCTCATAGTCGAGCTTCGAGATGGTGATTTTCGGGGTTTCGGCGAGGCTACTGAAACGCCTTATTATGGGGTTACGATGGAAAAAATGATGGCTCAATTAGAGGCAATTCGTCCGCTCATTGAAAGTTATGATCTTCAAAATCCAGAACAATTTTGGGCGGATATGTACCCCCACCTCAAAGACGATCACCCTTTCGCTTTATGTGCCTTAGACATTGCCGCCAACGACCTTTGGGCAAAGAAAAAAGGACAACCATTGTATAAACTGTGGGATTTAGATGCTTCCAATAATCCTATTACGGATTATACGATTGGTATAGATACCGTTGAGAAAATGGTTGAAAAAATGCAGGAAATGCCTTTTCCTTTGTATAAAATCAAATTAGGAACGAAGGACGATATTAAAATAGTTCAAGAACTTCGCAAACATACTGATGCCGTTTTCAGAGTAGATGCCAACACGGCTTGGGGCGTTGAAGAGACCCTCAATAATGCCCTTGTCTTGAAAGATTTGGGCGTAGAATTCATCGAACAACCCATGAAAGCCGATAATTGGGAAGGCATGAAACAGGTTTTTGCCGAGTCTGTTCTGCCCATCATGGCGGATGAAAGTTGCATTGTGGAGGAAGACGTAGCACGGTGTTACGGTTTCTTTCACATCATCAACATCAAACTCATGAAATGCGGAGGACTCACACCTGCCCGCAGAATGATTACCCACGCTCGGAAGTTGGGCTTAAAAGTAATGGTGGGTTGTATGACTGAATCGAATGTGGGTTGTTCAGCTATTGCTCAATTATTGCCTTTGTTAGATTACGTGGATCTGGACGGCATCCTCTTGGTGGACGACCAAGTTTCAACGGGCATCACTATTGATTTTGGCAAGGTGATTTATGCGGAGGGGAATGGCACGGGGGCTTGTTTAATTGATAATTGACCGTTGATATTTTTTTGAGAATAAATAATAAAAATATCTGAAATCAAAAAAATAAAATAACATGTACCAATTTCTATCTTTCTTTTTTCTATTTTTAAGCTACCAAACTCCTAACAATCAACCAATTAACCCACAAGGAAAAACCGTTGAAACTCGTTTTAACCTTCCAATTGGTTATCGAAGAATGGCAGTTGACAAAGATTCATTTGGGGCTTATTTGCGGACTTTTACTTTGAAAGAAGACAAAGCAAAAGTTTATTTTTACAATGGTCAGGAGAAAACAAATTCGCAACAAGTGGCAGTTTTGGACATTGACCGGGGTACAAAAGACCTTCAACAATGTGCCGATGCCGTAATGCGTTTGCGGAGTGAATATTTGTATTCGAGAAAACAGTTTTCGGATATTTCGTATAAAACTTTTGGCGGCGTAGCAATGACTTACGATAAATATAAAAACGGCTATCGTATTAATAACCAAAGTTTTACGAAATCAAAATCCGTTGATAATAGTCGTGAGGGATTTAGGAAATATTGCGATATGGTTTTTAATTATGCCAATACTTTTACCTTAGAAAAGGAAATGAAGGCGGTCAAAAACCTCAATGATTTGCAAATTGGCGATGTCTTTATTGTCTCAAATCCAAAGTCTTACGGACACGCCATGATTGTGATGGATATGGCTGAAAATCCGAAAACGAAGGACAAAGCGTTTCTTTTAGCCCAGAGCTATATGCCCGCCCAAGATATTCACATCGTCAAGAATCTAAGCGGTGGAGCGTGGTATAGATTGGGGGAATTGGGTAATCAACTCAACACGCCAGAGTGGACGTTTCCGCTAACGGCTTTACATAGATTTTAGAACAGATTTGCCTATTCTTTAAAAATTGGCAAATCTCAATTAACCTCCCGTGCTTGCATCTTTGCGGTTAAAACAACCAATAATGAACTACATAACCAATCAGCTTCCAAGTCGAATTTTTACCACGAACCATCAAGAATACCTCTGGTTTAGTGGCACTTCTTATTTGGGAATGCCTCATCATCAAGGGTTTAGGGGGAATTTTGCCAAAGCATTAACGCAATATGGGATGTCTTGGGGGAGTTCTCGCAACAGTAATATTCGCTTGGATATTTATGAAAGAGCGGAAATTGAACTTGCTAAATTTGCTAATATGCCAGCCACTTTGACCGTTTCTTCGGGTATGTGGGCGGGGCAATTGGTGGTTAATTTTCTCCAAAAACCTGATGCTAAATTCTTCTTCGCTCCTAAAACTCACCCTGCCCTTTGGAATGGTTCGACCTTGCAATTGGAAGATTGGGAAAAGGGTTTGAGTTATTCAGATTGGGCTTCAAAAATTGTTGAAAAAGTTCAAGAATGTACGACTGAAAATATCGTCATTTGTTCCGATTCAGTGGGTTCTCCTTATGTGGAAGCCTTTGATTTTCAATGGGTTGAGGAATTATCCGAGAATAAGAATATTACAGTAGTTGTGGATGCTTCGCATAGTTTTGGAGTGAAAACCTCACCCCGAAGTGTCGGAGTGAGGTTCATCATTACTGCTTCCCTCAATAAAGCCATGGGCATGACGGGCGGTATAATTCTCTCAGATTCAGAAACGGTATCATCTATACGTCAGTCACCCATGTTTGCGGGAGCATCGCCGATGATGCCCGCTTTGTTGGAGACTTTTGTGAATTCGCTTGATTATTTTACGGAACAACAGCAAAAATTATCCGAAAATATTACGTATTTTAACTCGCTGATTCCCCAAAATTCCTTTTTAGATTACATCCAAAATTATCCTGCTTATTGCACCCATCAATCGGGCGTGCATGAGTATTTGAAAGAAAATGGAATTATGACTGCTTGTTTTCCCTATCCAACTTCAACTGATTCTCCCGTTACTCGGCTGGTTATCAGTGCTTTGCATTTAGAGGAGGATTTGGAGAAGTTGGCAGAATTGGTGGAAAATTATAATTCAAAAGTAATAAATAATTAGGTAATCCTTCGGTCAGACGATGGTCAGACCGTAATCTATTCAGCTAAATAAATACTAACACTAAAAAATGCAAATGCTGTCATTATTCTTAAAAAAACAACATTTCATCCACAATAATTATGAAAAAAATATACCTACTCTTCTGCTTTGCCTTCGCTTCTATCATGTTAAACGCTCAAAAAATCAATACTGATTTGTTGCCAAAACTCTTGGCTACCAAGCCCGAACAGTTCAGGGAATTGATGGATAATTCGGACAAATATCGTCTCCAAATTCTTTATACTCAGATTGATAGAGATAAAAAGAATAATCCCAAATTTAAGACTTTTGGGTATCGGATTAATAACACTGAATACTTTTATCCCGCCAGTACCGTCAAATTCCCTGCGAGTGCTTTGGCTTTGGAGAAGATTAATAACCTCAATATCAAAGGATTAACAAAAGATTCTCCCATGCTTACGGGTGCGGAGTTTCAAAAGCATACACCCATGATGAAGGATTCTACGGCTGAAAGCAGTTTACCTTCGGTGGCTCATTACATCAAAAAAATCTTGATGGTTTCGGATAATGATGCCTTTAATCGTTTGTATGAATTCATTGGACAGGAGGCTTTTAATAAAACTTTACATAAAAAAGGTTACGGAAATACTCGTATATTTCATCGTTTGCAGGTAGGGATGAATAAAGAACAAAACCGTAGAACAAACCCGATAAAATTCATGTCGGGCAATGAAGTCACCTATCAACAGCCGATGGTGATTTCTGAAAAAAATTATAGTTCACCCACACCCATTAGCATCGGAAAAGGGTATATGCAAAATGATTCTATCGTAAATACTCCTTTCGATTTTACGGACAAGAATTTTTATCCTTTGCTCGACCAACAAGCGATTCTGAAAGCTATTCTTTTCCCTGCATCGGTTGAACCAAAAAAACGCTTTAATTTGACGGAAAACGATTATAATTTTTTGTACAAATATATGTCGCAAATGCCAACGGAAAGCATCCATCCGATGTATGATCCTACGGAATTTTATCCAACTTATTGCAAGTTTTTGATGTATGGCAGTAGCAAAAATGACGTAGTGAATCCCAACATGAGAATCTTCAATAAAGTGGGTGATGCCTACGGATTTTTGTTGGACAATGCCTACATCGTGGACCTTGAAAAGGGTGTAGAATTTATGCTGACCACGGTTTTGCTCTGTAATAACGACCAAATTTTCAATGATGATAAATATGATTACGACACCATTGGTTTTCCGTTTATGAAGAATTTGGGGAAGTTAATTTATGAGTATGAATTGAGTCGTCCACGAAAAAATAAGGCGGATTTGAATCAGTTTAAGTTGGGGTATGATAAATAAAATATTAACCACAGAGATAATTTAACACAAAGAGTTGATAATTTATGCGAATTACGGGTTAAAACTCAAGTAAAAGTAGTATTTTAAAAACTTTAATGTGTCTTATTTGTTATAGTAATAAAAAGGAAAGCTATGACTGTTTACAAATTACATTTGACTCCCCAAGAACGCCTAACCCTTGAATCATGGGTTAAGAAAGATACCACCCAAAAAGTTCAACAGGCACAAATTCTATTGAATAGTG
>JAYVRF010000156.1:0-20429 GCA_043756925.1 Arcicella sp.
ATTACTCCTCCGAAAAATCCTCAGATATCAACTTCCTTAATTGCTGATGCGGACGCAGATTTGGACGTTTTGAGAAGATGGCTTTATCACCCGAAGAACTCTTTGCTTTGTGAGCTAAGGTATTAATATCAAAGTAGTTATCTCTCACAAATTGATTTACTTCATCCTCATTAATCACTTCTCGAACCATTAAACCTTTGCCGAAACCATCATTAAACGCTCCAATTCTGGAATCTGTTTCTGCCAAGCGAGTTTCGTTTTCAATGGCGTGTATTTCTTCAACAAGTGTTTCTTTTTGCGACTGTAATGATGCTAAGGTAGGCAATAATTTTAGGTCGTTTTCCAAGATATTTTTCTGAACGACTTGCACTGCCATTTCTATTTCAATCGCCTGTAAATCAGTCGTTAAGCATTTTTTCTCTTTACGTAAACGTTTGAGTTTAGGGTCAATTTGCAACCATCTTTGCCAGTAACATTGCAAGACTGGAAAAGCAATTCCCAGACAAATTGCCCCCGCCAAAGCAAACAAAACTCCCGATAAAACGAACGATGCCAAAGCCCACGGACTATTGACTAATTTTTCGTTCAAAGCATCAAAAACTTTCATCTTTAATTCAATTTGTTGCAAAACTTCGGGTGATAATGCCGCCGATGGATTTAGTGGGTCAACTATCTGATTTTGAAGTTGTTTGATGGATTTATTCACCGACTCCTTCATTTTATCAGTCTTGTAGGCTTCGTATCTAAACCATCCCAAAATGAACAAAGTTGCTACTGCGAATATGACAGTTATGCCCTTAAACCACGCATAAACCCGTTTGGAACGGGGCGAAAGATTTTCGGAATAAGGATTCTCAATTAATCTTTCATAAGCTGGTTTTAACAAGACAGAAACCATCGCTAAACCAACGGCAAAAGCCCAGGCTTCAAAATTATTGCGGATATTGAGGGCATAGGCTACAATTTCATGGGAAATAATTAAGTCTCCTGCTACGAAGGAAAGCCCCGCAAACAAATAGATAAACCCCGCAAAGAGTGAATATTTATGCCCAGCAGAAATTCTTTTATCAGTAAATTGCTGAATAAATCCTGCATTTTCAGTCATTTGACTTTCAATTCGGTCTTTATTTTTTCCCGCTAAATTTACTTTTAAAAGTCGGTCTTGTAACCCATCGTAAGCCTCTTTGAAACGAGTTTTTACGTGTTCAATGGTTTTTTCTAAATCAGAAAATTCTTGTTTCTTTTCGACTAATTGCCTTGAAAGATATTCAAAATTGACTTGTGAAGATAAATATCCTTCGTAAGTATGTTTTTCCACGGATTCTAAACCGCTATGATAGCCGTGTTGGAAATCGTAGTTTTCTGTGTGGGAGCGATCGTTGTTTTCGTTATTCATTGTTATTCTGTGAATCTATAAATTGCGTAATTCATATAATTCACTTGTCGTTACACTGTTACGACAAGTCACATTTACCCAATAATTATTAAATTACATTTTTGTAATTAATTCAATTACATAACCTACTTCAATTTCTTGAGCTCTATTTAATACCCATTTCCCAGATTGTTTCAAATATTGTAACACTTTAATTTGGTCTGATGCTCAAATTAATTCCATCCTTAGTATTCAAATCAGATATATCAAAATATGAAGAATCTTTAAGCTCATAATAAATTTGTTCAAATTCTACTTCACTATTAATTTGAGAAAATAAATTAATCAAATCTATATACCCTAATTTCTTGACTAATGGAGTAATTAAATCAATTGTTTTATAAACTTTGTCCATTGGTAAAATTTAAATTTAGAGTTAAAAACGATAATTTTATCTACAATTCCTCCCCACCCAAAATCCCCTTCATCTGCCTGCCGCTCAACCGGTTACGATATTGGCTTGCCAAATGATATTCACTTTCAAAAACCTTGATGAGCATATCTCTTTGGGCTTTTATTTTTGAATTTTGGGTACTGAGTTTTGTTAATTCGGGTAGTACATTTTGCTTATCTTGTCGGTGTTTCTCAATTTCAATTTTATAGGTTGAAATCTCATTTTCCCAATCTGCCACCTTCTTGATTTTATCTTTTTGTAATTGATTTCTTTTTTGAAAAATACTTAAATCATCCTTCAAAACGGTTAGGTTGCCTAATAATAATTTTCCCGAAAACATGAATAGAAAGAAAATAAAGGCAAATAATGCCCACGATTTCAAGGCGGGTTGAGTGGCGTAAATCTGGGCAAAAACGAAGAATGCCGAAGCCAAAGGCATTCCAATCTCTTCTAAAATCCTTCGCCATGAACTTGTTTTATTATCATCGTGCAGGAAGGAAATTCTGCCGAATAAATTAAACATTCCTGCCCAAAATACGCCCATCGCAATCAAACCACTTTGTTGAAATTGCCCACGCAGAGATTCTTCGATTAAGAAGTAATTTCCAACGGCAATACCACTCGCTAAAAGTAACCCTACAACGGTACGTGGCAAATGATGTTGTTCGGTAAATTCTTGGTTTTTAAGGTCTTGTATTTTTATTTCTAATTCTTTGACGAAACTTTCTTTTTCATTTACCCAATAATTCAATTCCCCAATTTTCTCTTCTTTTTGCTCAATAACACGGTCCGTTTCAGCGGTTTGTTGAGCAAAATAATGCCGAATAATCGACACTTTTTCATCAGAATTTGAGCCTGACAAGCCAAAAATTACGCCTTCGTCACGGAGAATATCTTCATTGATAAGCCAATCGGGTTCGTTTGTACGTGTAAACGTATTGTTATTAGGAACATTTACAAATTCAATTGCATCCTCGTTATTAACAACTTCAACTATCTCAATCGCAGATGATTTAGAAGATTTTTTGAATATGAATTTTATTTTATCGAAAATAGACATTTCGGAAATTACGATTAGGTTATGGGTTTATCAACGAAATTGATGATTTTTTTTTGGAAAGGACAATTGAAATATGAAGAAAGGTCATATTCACTACAAAAAAACAAAAGATGTCATTTTAAGCGGATAAAACCCATAAAGTTTTCAAAACCTTTGGGTTTCATTACTAAAGTTATACCGAACTCAAAAGCCCTAAAATCGTAAAAATTAACCCAATAAAGGCAGAAATCCCTCCAATTACGCCTAAGCCAAATATTGCCAGAATAATACCGATTCCCAATAAAATAGCCCCAATTTTCAAATAAGGGTTCCAATCATGAAAACCTGCGGGATTTGCAGAACTGACAACTTTTTTTTGTATTTTTTTGAGAATAATTTTCTGCAAAAAATTGGGTTTTTGAGGCTTTGATACGGTCTTGTTCTCCGTTAAAATTTTTTCCAGTTTGACAATTCTATCCTTATATTTTGTTTCCTCAACGACCTTATTTGTGGTAGTAAAATCTTCAATGATTGAGGATGTTAAAATAGGTTCTGATTTGATAATCACAGGTTCTTTTGGAAATTCAATTAGCTTAGTTTCTTTCTTTATTTGATAATTTTGAACTATATTTTGCTGAAAATACCCCTTTTGTCGTGAACAAGATTGAGAGAAGATTGCGAGTGAAAGAATGAATAAAATGATTGTTGATTTTTTCATTGATTTAGAAAGTTTATATGTGTTTTTGTAACGATGGGAATTGCAAAAGTATTGTCTGTGCGACTCAGCTTATGCGACTCAATCTGTGCGACTCAATCTGAATTCAGACATAAAAAATGCCCGCAAACCATAATTTGCAGACATTATATTTAAACTGATAATTGTTAACTGAACTAAGCCGCCTTTTTCATCTTATGAAAAACCGTCCGTTCAAACTTCTCACGGGCATACGGAAGCGTGATGTTGAGGTGTTTAATTTCCGTTTGCGACGGCAATTCAAACATGGCATCCGTAATGATTGATTCGCAAATTGAACGCAAACCTCTCGCTCCTAATTTATATTCCATTGCTTGATCCACGATATATTCCAAAGCCGCTTTCTCAAAGGCTAAATCAATCCCTTCCATCTTGAAAAGTTTATGATATTGCTTCGTAAGGGCATTTTTTGGGTCAGTCAAAATCGTTAAAAGCGTTTCTTTGTTCAATGGATTCAAGTACGTCACCACGGGCAAACGACCCAACAATTCTGGTATTAAACCGAATGATTTTAAGTCTTGCGAAGTCACATAACGCATCAAATGGTTATCGTCAAATTCTTCAAAGAAACTATCATCCGAACTAAACCCAATCGGCTGAGTATTAAGCCGTTTGGAAATATGTCTCTGAATGCCGTTGAAAGCTCCTCCGCAAATAAAAAGGATATTTTCCGTATTTATCGGAATCATTTTTTGGTCTGGATGCTTACGCCCGCCCTGTGGTGGACAATTCACTACCGACCCTTCCAACAACTTCAAAAGTGCCTGTTGCACACCCTCGCCCGATACGTCACGGGTGATGGATGGATTATCAGATTTACGGGCAATCTTGTCAATTTCATCAATAAAAACAATCCCCATTTCCGCCTTCGCCACGTCATAATCAGCCGCTTGCAACAATCGGGTTAGAATACTTTCAACGTCCTCGCCCACATAACCTGCTTCTGTCACAACCGTTGCATCTGCAATACAAAACGGCACTTGGAGCATTTTGGCGATGGTTCTTGCCATATAAGTTTTACCCGTTCCCGTTTCACCAACCATAATAATGTTCGATTTTTCAATCTGAATGTCATCATCTTTGGTTTTAGGTTGCATTAATCTTTTGTAGTGGTTATAAACTGCTACGCACAAATGACGCTTAGCTTCGTCTTGCCCGATAACATATTGGTCGATATACGCCTTCATGTCAATCGGTTTAATTACTTGAAATTTAGGAGCTTTTTTGTTTTTTTGCTTCTCAGAATTAAGTTCAGTTTGAACAACTTGATAGGCTTGTGACACACAATCGCTACAAATATGTCCATCTATTCCTTCCATCAACAATGGAACTTCTTTTTGAGAACGCCCACAAAGGACGCAATAAGGTTGTTGCTGTTTCATAACATTTAGCTTTTAGCGGTTAACTATCAGCTTTTTCATCAATTTTAAAGACCACAAAAGTAGTTAATTCTAAACGAAGAATGCTTACCTCTTTATGTAAAGAAATAAGCATTTTTTTATCCGAGTGAAGACATTGAATTTAGTTTAAGTCTGGTGACTTTAATCAGTAAAATTATAAATTATTGAAATAATAACTGTTAATTATTAACCAATAACTATTAATTAACTACGCTCTCTTCAAAACCTCATCAATCAAACCATATTCTTTTGCCTCTGAAGCACGCATCCAGTAGTCACGGTCTGAATTAGCTTCGATTTCCTCAAAAGATTTTCCAGAATGTTTTGCTAATATTTCGTATAATTCTTGACGAATTTTCACGATTTCACGGGCAGTAATCTCAATATCACGAGATTGCCCCTGAGCTCCACCCGATGGTTGGTGAATCATAATTCTGGCGTGTTCCAAGGCTGAACGCTTGCCTGCCGTACCTCCTGCCAATAAAACAGCACCCATTGAAGCTGCCAAAGATGTACAAATCGTTGAAACATCTGGACGGATATAGTGCATCGTGTCATAAATTCCGAGACCCGCATAAACCGAACCACCAGGCGAATTAATATACATCATAATGTCTTTTTTGGCATCCGTAGATTCCATAAATAACATTTGAGCCACGATGATATTTGCCATATAATCATCCACTGGAACGCCCATGAAGATAATTCTGTCCATAATCAAACGTGAAAATACATCAATTTGAGCAAAACGCATTGGACGCTCTTCAATGATATACTGAGTCATATCCTCAATGAATGGGCGACTTGTTCCACCAATTTGATTCATGTATTGGTCAACCGTCAAACCGTTCAAACCTCTATCGTGAACGGCATATTTTCTGAATTCTTCCGAACTTAATTCTTTTGGAAACATATTAAATTTTAGATTTATTAATTGTGATACTTCTAAATAACTTTTGAAATTGGTAAATAGTTCGATTGTTTTGTGTCGGTAACAATCCCCGATTTTTTAGGACAATTATAAAAACGTATAATTGTCCTAAAATTAGTAAAATATTTAAAACCGTAAAATCAAAATCCATTATTAAAATTAAGAAAACTATGAAAACTACTAATAATTTTGTGTTAGGAATGAGTTTGTTGGGATGTTCTGAAAAGAAAAGTAAATTAGGTCACACAATGGATTCAGCAGTAATGGTGGAAATGAATCCTAACGAATCTTCTCATAAATCCGAAAATTGAGTTATCAAGAAGCACCGCTGCCCCCACCTGTTTCTCTTTTTGAGAAAATAAATACCCAAAAGAAAATCATCCACATCGCTGATATCCGTTTTAAAGTTAAGGATTTAAAAAACTGACTCTGCCATAAAAGCTCGTGTAAAAGTATTGAAGGGATATATTTCAAACGAAAATCAAAGTCGTTATAATTGATATATTGTTTACTTTTACTTTAAGATATGCCAGACTTAGTAAGCAGTCAGGAATTCTATATTTTCAAACTCAAAACAAATATTATCATGAAATCAATGTACATTTTGCGGTTCTATTTTTAATTATTTTTCAAGGTTATTCCCAAAATCCTGCCATTAGTTCAACCTGGTTAGAGGATTCAAATGGGAAAATAATTTTGTCTAATAATTATACTGATGTTGATGGAAGTCCTTACTTTCCAAAAAATTGGATTGAGGGATCAATAACGTTAAAAACTGGGAAAATTATAGCGTATAATGCCCTACGGTATAACATTATTACTGGAAATCTGGAATTTAATTATACTGGCAAACCTTACGATGTGACCAATTCAATGAACGAATTTGTGTTGGGTTCAATGAAATTTCGCAATGATTTTCCGGCAACTGAAAAGCAAAAGACTGAAACTTACTATCAAATTCTGTACGATGGAAAACAAAAATTACTCTGTCACAGAGCCGCCAATATTTACATTGACCAAGCCTATAATTCAGCCACAAAAACGAAGAAATTAGACGTAATTGAGACGTATTATTTGCAAAAAACGGACGGAAAACTATACGAAGTAAAGAAAAATCTTAAATATTTTTTGGTCATTTTGGGGGATACATCAAATCAATTAGCAGAATATTGCAAAAAGGAAAATATCAAATTAAGGTCATGGAACGATGCGGTGAGGGTTTTAGAATATGCAGATGGTTTAGAGAAACAGTAATTTGTAAAAGGGTTATGTTTTCACTTTTATCCATTTTGTAGATAGAAAATCCTTCGCACATGAGCAAAGGATTTTCTTAATCTTAAATTTTAATAGACAGATATTTGTAAATACTTTCTTCAAATATGGGTTTAATCTTTTCGTTGTACAGTGGCAGACCAATTAAACGATATTCTTTACTCTCAACTTTTAAGGTTTTTCCATCCCCATATTTATCTGTAATTTCTTGTAAAAATGCTTCTTTCCAACCTTCTTTTCCCTTTCCAAAAAGTCCATCTTCATCGGCAAATTGCCATCTTCTTTATTCCTCAAAAACTGCTGAAATATTTGTTTAATTAAAAATATTTTTTATATTTACTCAACATTTAGTAGCTACGCATTACACCGACACCAAGACTCCTGTTTTGCCTGTCCCTTTTTATCTCCTTTTTTAAAAACGCATACAACCACAATTGTTTAAAACTCGTCTTTACTCCAAATGCTCTTTTGGGGGTGTTTTTTGTTATCTTAATTTTCACATTTTTAACCTTTTATCATTTATTATGAAAAAATCATTTCTGAAAGGATTTCTTTTAATCCTGTTTTTTTCTACGTGTTTTGCTTGTACGAACGACATTGAAAATTTAATTGAAGATGCTGGTACGCCCGTTGTTGATAGCCCTGCGGGTTTAATTGACGACATAAAGGCTTCTTCTAATTTATTGGGTTGGGGAAATATTGGTGATACTACCATTAGCGTAAAAGCTGATAAAGACATTTTGCCCGCTCTGCCCGCTAAAAAGCCTAATTTATCGGCTATTACCATTACTGGAAACAGCAATTTTAGATTACTCTCCGTGGGTGGCTCGCTCTCGGCAGGTTTTAGAGACGGTGGACTTTACCGTGAAGGGCAACTAACGGCTTTCCCCAATTTAATAGCCCGACAGATGAGCGTTGCTTTTGCCCAACCCCTTTTTGAGATTAATGAAGGCAACGGCTCTGGTTACAAAACTTTGGTGGGTACTGAACCCATTGCTACTTTTAAACTGGTAAAAAATAATTTGGGGTATTTGGATAATACCAAAGCCGATAAATTTAAAAAGTTTAACGGGGATAAAAATGACCAACACGCTTTTCCAGAGATTACCAAAAGGTTAGATTTAACTAAATTTGATCAAAAATATGTAGAAAGGTTAATTGGGTCAAATACAAAAACAAACTTTAAAACACCCTTAGAATGGGTAGGAAGCCAAAGTGCAGATTTTACTATTTTTGAGTTTGGAACAGATGATTTAGTGAGAAGTATTTTATTTGGTGGAGGTGGTGGACTAAATTCTTCTTTTGGGGGAGTTGCTTATTTTTCAACAGAATTTGGACTAATGAAAAAAATGGCTGATAATAAAACGAAGGGAATAATTTTGAATGCCCCAGATGTTTTAGACTTTCCTTATTTTAATCAGTTTACATCGAACAAAATAAAAAAGTTAGGAGTGAAGTTAAAAGTACAAAAAAGTGCAAGTTCAGAAAATTATAGAGACTTTGATTTTTCTACTGATAGAATTGTACCAACGGCTAAAACTGAAAAATTATTTTTAACAAGTAAAGCAGGAGATATTATTGAATTAAGTGATAGAGATGTACTCTCAGCTGAAAGTGGTGATGATGAATTTGCTTCGGTAGTAAATACTTTTTACAACATGAATGAAGTAACTCCAAGAGCCAAAGAACTTAACTGGCCTGTCGTAGATTTGTATGGAATTTATAAAAGAATTATAACCAATACTTACGTAACATCAGATGGTGTAAAAGTAAATCCTGATTGGAAAACGGGCAATTTCTTTTCCGCAGACGGTATTTATCCTACAGCTTTCGGACAAGCAGTTATCACCAATGAGGTTATCAAAACCATCAATCAGCACTATAAAATGTCCATTCCATTAGTTGATACTCGTTTCTTTTTAAATAAATAATTGTCCACAGGCGGGAGGAAGAATAGCAACCTCAGAAGATAAAGATCCTCTTACCCATTGCTCCAATCTCTTGGAAGGGAAAAAGCAAAGAAAGCGTATCTGAGATAGATAGATTAACAATTAATAACGTTTTCCAAACCCAACGTTATCAAATTTTACGCTTAATTTCTTTAATCCAATAATCCAAGATATTTCACTTGATTTAGTAGCTATTTTAGGAAAAAAAAGTTCAATATTTGCAGACGAAAAAATAGGGGTGGGTAAACATTCTAAACAAATAAATCTGAGCAAATACCCTATCGGAACACATATTTTAAAACTATCCTCCGAGAAAGAGTCCGTTTCTTCAAAAATAATTGTTACGCAATGAAAAGCTAACTATCTTATTGGTGTATCTCTTATTTTTAGGCTGTAAAATTGGAGATATTGATCCTTATACAAATGGCATTGTTACAGGAGCATTCTTCAATGGAAAGCCTTGGGAAAACACTAAACTTCGGTCGGTATATGAAACACACACTTGTTCCAAGAGCTTGGGACTAAATATTACTGTTTCTAATGCACAAGGGTTTAATAGAGAAAATTTGTCTATAACTAAGATTCCTCTTGCAGTAGGAGACTTTTTGATTAAACGATATACTTATAATAACATTGGTTGTTTGCCTGACTCTCCCGATGTTTACGCTACGTATGGTACATCACAAGATGATGGAGACGACGTTGGAAAAGATTATTATGATGTTTTAGAAAGCAGCAAAGAAATACATAAATTGGTAATTAGCAAATATGATGGTAAAAGTAGATACGTCTCTGGAGAATTTAGTGCTACTTTTTTGTTGAAACGCAAAAAGGATGGTACTAAGAATTATTTCGATTCCGTAGATACCATAAGAATAACAAAGGCACGTTTTGAGGCTTCGGGATTTTGATAATCCAACTAAAATTTTAGGCTACCACGTTTTGAATTAAAATTCAGAAGATAATAGCCTAAATATTAGGGAAAATTTGAAGAAGGGACAACGCCCCGACATTGAAGATTATCAACAAGAAATTGGCAAATTGAATCAATCGAAATTGAAACTCTTTAACAATGCCTACGATACCTTGCACAAGGTTTTGGGCTATGACGGAAATTTGAGCGTAGTGATTGTCAGTGAAGGACTTAGAGAAGCTAAAGAAATTATTGATTGGTGCGAAAACATCAGCAAATAAAAAATATAATAGTGAAAATCATAAGCCCATTGGATTTTGTCCTTTGGGCTTTTTTGTGGATTTATTTTTGGTTCAAAAACCCGTAAGTTTCTGAACCAAAAACCAAAACCAAATATTTCCCCATTTTTAAGACGAAACCCCAAAATTAAATAGACCAGAAAGTAGGGTCATGTAATTTTACTTTATTACATTTGCGAACCAAAATTAATGAGCCTCAAATGAAAATAGGGTACGCAAGAGTTTCAACGTATGGTCAAAATCTTGATACACAAATTGAGATTCTCAAAAATGAAGGTTGCGAAAGAATCTTTCAAGAAAAAATATCGGGTACAATTCTCAAACGTCGTGAAGGTTTTGAACCTTCACGACGTTAGTTCACTAATTAGACTCTCCCTACCGCTTCATCATATTCTTCATATTCGGCATTTTCATCTTCCCGTCTTGCACATTATTCATCATTTTCATCATTTTTTTCATACCGTCAAACTGTTTCAAAAGATTGTTTAATTCTGTAACGGTTGTGCCTGAACCGTCGGCAATGCGTTTCTTACGAGACATATCCAAAATATCAGGTTTTTGGCGTTCCTTCACCGTCATGGATTGAATAATGGCTTCGATATTTTTAAAAGCATCGTCTGGCACGTCCACATCCTTCACCGCTTGCGACATTCCTGGCACCATACCCATAATATCCTTCAGCGGTCCCATTTTTTTTATTTGTTGCAATTGCGAATAAAACTCTTCAAACGTGAATTGATTCTGACGAATTTTCTTGTTAATACGCTCCGATTCTTCATCATCAAACGCCATTTGAGCCCTTTCTACCAAACTCAACACGTCGCCCATTCCCAAGATACGACTTGCCATACGGTCAGGATAAAATTGGTCGAGAGCATCCATTTTCTCACCCGTCGAAATAAATTTAATCGGTTTATCAACGATATGACGAATTGAAAGAGCAGCACCACCACGAGCATCACCGTCTAATTTTGTGAGGACAACGCCATCAAAGTTCAAACGTTCATTGAAGGTTTTTGCGGTATTTACGGCATCTTGCCCTGTCATCGAATCCACGACAAAAAGTATCTCAGATGGCTTTATTGCGTCTTTTACTGCCGCAATTTCGTTCATCATCTTCTCATCAACTGCCAAACGACCCGCAGTATCCACGATGATTACTCGTTTACCCGTCTTGCGTCCGTAAGCCAAAGCATTTTGGGCAATTTCAACGGCATTTTTATTTTCTGGTTCAGCGTAAACATCAACGCCCACTTGTTCTCCAAGCACTTTCAATTGATCAATTGCGGCTGGACGGTAAATATCACAGGCAACCAAAAGGACGTTCCGTCCCCCTTTTTTGAGATATTGAGCTAATTTTCCAGAGAACGTTGTCTTTCCAGATCCTTGCAAACCCGCAATCAAAATTACGGCTGGATCGGGCTTTAAATTAATCGTTTGCACTTCCGAACCCATCAATTTAACGAGTTCTCCGTGAACGATTTTTACCAACATCTGCCCAGGGTCAACGGCAATCAAGATTTTCTGCCCCATGGCTTCTTCCTTGATACTATCGGTGATTTCTTTGGCAACTTTATAGTTAACATCGGCATCCATCAGAGCCTTACGGATTTCCTTGATGGTGCTGGCTACGTTTACATCAGTGATACGCCCCTTTCCTTTGAGGGTACGCATTGCGGTGGTGATTTTACTACTTAAATTTTCAAACATTACTTAATTCAAATTTGAGTTCCTCACAAAGGTACAAAAATAAAGTCTAAACCTCTTTTTGCTTATGGATTCAAATTTACCTAAATTTCAAGCATGAAAACCATTCAAACACTCAAAATATCAACGATTTTATACCTTTTGATTCCTTCCGTTTTATTTTTACTCACGTGGATTCACCTTTGGATTGGGATTCCATGTGTACTTTTTATTATTTTTTACACTTGGAGAACACTTCAAAAAACAACTATTTCAACGCACGAAACATTTATTTCTGTATCAACTTTTTTGCTTTGTTTGGGCATTTCAATTACCTTAAATTATGTTTTAGGAATCGGCGAATTTCGCCCACAAACGTATGACTTTCAGGCAAATAACTTTAAATATTATGATTTAATTACGCATCAATTACCCGTTTATTATGCTGAACAAAAGACTTATTTATGCTATTACACGGGTTATTATTTGCCATCAGCCTTATTGGCAAAAGTCTTCGGTATTGAAACTTGCCGTTACTTTTCTTTCATTTGGAGTGTCTTTGGAATGTGGTTAGTTTTTCTCTGGATTTCAACTTTTACCCGCAAAAATATCACTGGATTATTAATGATTGTTCTCCTTTTTGCCAATGCTTGGTTTGCGATAAAATTATTAATCAATTTTGCATATTTTCAAGAACATCTACAACCGTATTACATTCAATTAAACCAATTCAAACTCATTACTTCACCGCTTATCAAAAACTACGCTTGGGCAACGCAACATACCATTCCTGCTTGTCTGGGCGTGTGTATATCAATAGATAATTTTACAACAAAAACTGATTTAAAATATCTACTTCTAATGCTACTTTCAACCATGTTTTGGAGTCCTTTGACGGCAGTTGGCTTATTTCCATTTGTAGCTTTTTATTTTTTGAAGGATTTAAAAAACGTGCTTTCAATTAATTCAATAGGGAATTTAATGTTAATGGTGTTCTTAATTCTTTCCTTTACTCCTCTCCTACTCTACTTTGTCAGCACCGAAGGAATTCATGTAAATAATACAGAATTTATCTGGCAAACGGGCGTAAAATCTTGGTGGATTTTCTATTTAATTTATACTATTTCTAACTTTATTATCTGGGGATTTTTCCTAAATCATACAAAAAATCAATACAAAATTCTATGGAAAATAGCCGTAATTTTTCCATGTATTATTGCCATTTACAGGATTGGAATATATAACGATTTTAATATCAGAGTGTCCTTTCCGTCATTTTTTATGTTATCAATTTTAGTGGGAATTTCGGTGGTAGAAAAATTGAAAATAAAGTCACTAATTGGTGTTGGAATTATGCTATTGATAATTCTAAATTCATTAGCAAATTTGAATCATCTCAAGAACACTTTTGGCTATAAAAAACTCCTCACAACGATTGAAAAACCGTTTATTTTTAAGGCAAAAAATATGCTTGAATTTCAACGAGTTGCCTACGGAGATGAGTCGGCAGTTTTGGAGTATTCTTTAAAGAAAGATTCGGTTTTTGAGAAGTATTTTTTGAAGAAGTAACACAGACATTAGTCTGCATTAAATGTACAGACCGAAGTCTGGGTTACTTCTCAATCCTAAGAAACAACGAACTCCCGAAAAACCCTTTTTTTAACAATTTCTCTTCCAATTTCACAATTTTATGAAACATTTTGTTCAACCAATTAGGTGGAACACGCACGTCTGAAACTAATTTTTTGGTATTGATTAATCCTAATTTCAACTGAATTTGTTGGGAAATTCTGATTGCCAAAACCAACGGTGAAAGCATCCAAGTCCAGTAGGCATAATACTGGATTTTGAGAGAAGTTTTTGTGGTAAATTCTTGAAAGTCTTTGAGCGTAAATCGCCATTTTCCTCCTACCGCAATGTCATGCGTTCCGTAAAAAATATGGAAGGCATTATTATTGGAAAGGAAAATTGCATCGGGTTTCAAAAGCAATTCAATATTCTGTAAAGCATTGATAATCTGCGTTTTGTTCAAACAATAAAATACATCGTTACAAATAATCACATCAAATTGTTGATATTGAAACATGATATCGATGTTATCAATGTTGACTTTTTTTACGTTTAGATTCCGTAGTTTTGAGAAATGAATAGAATGTTCGGAATAATCAATTCCCTGAAGATTTGTGTAGTTATTTTGTCGTAAAAAACTCAATAAACCGCCCGTTCCGCAACCAATATCCAAAATAGAAATATCTTTTTTTAAAATAAATTTTATCTGAATTTCAGTTAAGATTTTTTCGTGAAGAATTCTGTACCACCAAAGTTTTTCTTCGGCTTCATACATCATTTTAAATTCTTCTTCACTACTATTCAGCATCGTTTATTTTCTTGATTTTGAGCGTATATTGTGGTGTATTACTTTGGGTAAGAAACGTTTTTGCGATATATTCACCCACAATTCCGATGGAAATTAATTGAATTCCTCCCACAAAAAGAACGACTAATCTAATCGGATAATAAATTATATTCATAAATTGAAAAACTGACAAAACTATGGCAATAAAAGTGGATAAAAAACCCAAAAACATGGCTAAACGAACGGGCAGAAGTGAATACCCAAATATGATATTTAGGAAAAGACTTGCTAATTTTTTAGCAGTATAATTTGATTCTCCGTGGTGGCGGTCATTGTGTTGAACTGTCACTTTTCCAACGTTATCGGTTACATTAAAAATCAAGCCGTCAATGTATGGATACGGACCTTTATATTTACAGATTTCCTCTACAACCTCTTTTTTTATCAATTTGAAACTCGACAAATATAAATCTTGTGGTTTTTTGAAAAGTGAAGTAGTGATTTGATTGACAAACCAACTGCCAATATTCCGAAGTTGATGATGTTTTTTATCATCATATTGCCCATAAACTACATCAAAATCTCCTTTCTGTGCGGTTTCCAACAACTTGATTATTTCGGAAGGAGGATTTTGAAAATCATCGTCAATAATAACAGAATAATCGCCTTTTGCATGATTTAATCCACAAATTACCGCTTGGAACTCACCAAAATTTTTGCGGAGAGATAGGAAAGAAATGTTCTTAAATTTTGCCGAAAGTTCAAGACAAACTTTCTCAGAATCGTCTTTGCTGCCGTCATTTATCAAAACAATTTCGAAGGAAAAACTCTTCAATTGTTCCTGTGCAGAATCCACAAGTTTTTGAATTGTTACAGCACCATGATATACGGGTATGATTACAGACAGGAGCATTATAGCGTTTTAAGTGGTATTTAGTATTGATTGATATTTTGGATAATGTAAGAGATTTCTTTTTCAGTTAAAACGTTATTTAAGGGTAAGCTGACAACTTCTTGATGAATTTTTTCGGTAATTGGAAAAGATAAATTTTGACATTCTTGATAAGCCAATTGTTTGTGCGGAGGAATCGGATAATGTACATCACTTCCAATACCTTTTTCACTCAAAAACGACCTAAAATTATCTCTTTCATTCGTCCTAATAACAAAAAGATGCCAAGCGTCTTTATTTACTGAATCGTTGTTCGGAAGGATAATTTTATCGTTAAATATTTCCGTTAAATATCGTTTTGCAATGTTTCTTCGGATTTCATTTTCATTATCTAAACGAGGTAATTTCAGGCTTAAAATTGCGGCTTGAATTTCATCTAACCGTGAGTTATATCCTTGATATTCAAACACATACTTCTCGTTTGAACCATAATTTCGTAATGCTTTAATCCTATTCGCCAAAACATCATCATTCGTCGTAATTGCTCCTGCATCACCCATTGCTCCGAGGTTTTTGGAGGGATAGAAACTAAAACCCGCTGCATCTGACAAATTACCCGCTTTTACACTTTTGTACGTTGCTCCGTGTGCTTGTGCGGCATCTTCAAAAACTTTGAGATTATGCTTTTGTGCAAGGGCAGTAATTTTGTCCATTTCACAGCATTTTCCGTAGAGATGAGTTACTAAAATCGCTCTTGTTTTTGATGTAATTGCTCGTTCAATTGCCTGATAATCAATTAGATAATCATTCAAATTTGGTTCAACTGGAACAGGAACAAGGTTGGCGTTTGAAACGGATAGAATCGTTGCGATGTAGGAATTAGCAGGTACTATAATTTCCGAATTTTCAGGGAATTCAGAGGCTTTTAAAATGATTGTGAGGGCATCTAAACCATTAGCAACACCAATGCAATGTTTTACGCCACAATATTGAGCAAATTTAGTTTCAAATTGTTTCAGTTTTTCTCCTAAAATATACCATCCAGAAGATAGAATTTCAGTAACAATTTTCCCGATTTGAACTTCATAAATTTGATTCGTTGCTTTTAAACTTAGAAATGGTATTTGCATCTTTCAAATTACTGCATTGGCAGTTTGCTCATAAGGTTCAAAAATATAATCGTCTTTTTCATAAACTGTATTCGCCAATACGAGAAGAATGGAGGAATCCGAAAACTCGTCCATCACGTGCCAATCTTCAGGAGATAAAAGAAGACATTTTTCAGGAGAATCCAAATAAAAAATTTCTTGATTATTGTTATTATCAACAAAAACTCTGCAACTTCCAGAAATACTGATTAATGCCTGCCAAGTGTTCAAATGACGATGCCCGCCTCTTTCCTGTCCTTCTTTACCTCGAATATAAAAAACTCTTTTTATTTCACCTGGAAGAATTTTTTCAAAAACGGTAAGGTCTCCAGCATCAGATTCAAATGTATCTAATTGTAAAAGTTTTGCCATGAATATTATAGAGTTCATTGATGATTTCCGTAAATATACTAACTTTCATTTACATAGAGGAGACCACACGGTAATTCGTACTACAAAATCTGTAAAATAATGTTAATCTCCTAAAATAATACTGTGAACGTAGAAGTATTATTTTATAAATTGTTCATTTTGACAAGATGATTTCGTTCGTATTTATCAAAAAATACTTATTTCCGCTTAGCTTCAGTCTCCTTTTGTTTTTTCTCACGAGCCACTAATGCCTTTAATTTCTCTTCCATTTCCACAGGATAACCCAATAAATCTCTTAACACTACCGATGCACACACCCCTCCAAAAGCAGCGGGCATATACGAGATTGTCCCGTAAGCTGACTTTTTATAATTTGCTCCATCCGTCAGCATTAGTGATTCTTCCATCATTTTCTCGGTTGAATAGACAGCTTTTATTCCTGTTGTGATTCCGATTTTACGCAAACGCTTTCGCATTAATGAAGCTAAATAACACTCACGAGTATCAAATAAATCGGCAGTACAAATTTTGGTTGGGTCAATTTTTCCACCCGCTCCCATAGATGACACAATTGGTAATCCTTTTTGATGAGCCGTTGTCAGGAGGGTTAATTTGGGAGTAATGGAATCAATACAATCCATGACATAATCAAATTTCGTATCACTCAAAATGGCTTCTGCGGCTTCCGGAGAAAGAAATTTACGAATGGAAGTGAGTTTTAAGTCTGGATTAATGGCCAATAAACGTTCAGCCATTAAGTCGGCTTTGGGTTGCCCGTGAGTGGTGGCAAGAGCAATTAACTGGCGATTTCTGTTAGATGGGTCCACAACATCACCATCCACAATGGTCATTGCTCCTACGCCCGAACGGGCAATAAATTCTGCCGCAAATGAACCTACGCCACCTAATCCCACAACGAGAACGTGAGAGTTTTGTAATTTTTGGAGACGTTCCTCTCCGATTAATAATGTGGTTCTTCCAAGCCAGCCTAAATTACTCATTTACTTCAATTTATATAGTTTCTCGAATTTGATAATCCGTAACTTTTTCTGAATTACGGGTCATTAATTCACCGATAAATCCAGCCACAAACAGTTGTACGCCAATAATAATCGCCACTAATGCTAAGAAGAAAAGGGGATTATCCGTTACATTTCTGAACTTCAAATGATTGGCAATGGCGTAAATTTTTTCACCAATTAAATAAAACGTTATTATGGTTCCAATGAAGAATGATAATATCCCAAAACCACCAAAAAGGTGCATCGGACGTTTACCGAATTTTTGAACAAAAGTAATAGACAGTAAATCTAAAAATCCGTATAAAAAACGTTCAATTCCGAATTTGGTTGTGCCGTATTTTCGAGCTTGATGTTGTACTACTTTCTCGCCAATTTTATCAAAACCATTCCATTTTGCCATGACGGGAATGTATCGGTGCATTTCTCCGTAAAGCGTGATGGTTTTGATAACTTCATTTTTGTAAGCCTTCAATCCGCAATTGAAATCGTGTAAGGAAACTCCTGACATTGATCGTGTTGCGGCATTATATAGTTTAGTTGGAATAGTCTTCGTGATAGGGTCAAAACGCTTTTGTTTCCATCCTGAAACCAAATCATAATCATCTTCCATAATCATTTTGTACAAGGCTGGAATCTCGTCAGGGCTGTCTTGAAGGTCGGCATCCATGGTGATAACAACCTTCCCGTTTGCATCCTTAAATCCCACATGAAGGGCGGCGGATTTACCATAATTTCTACTGAATGAAATACCCTTAATATTTGCATTTTTCTCAGAAAGACTTTTGACCACTTTCCACGAATTATCCCGACTTCCATCATTCACGAAAATAATTTCGTAAGTAAAATTATTTTCATTCATCACCCTTTCAATCCAAGTGGCAAGTTCGGGCAATGAATCTTCTTCATTATAAAGTGGTACGATGACGGATATGTCTAACATTGGCTTGTTCAAAATGCTAAGTAATAATCCTTTAAAAGTTTCTGAAAATCAGGTGTATAACTTTCATCAGGATTTTTGATAATTAATTCTTCGTTAATAATTTCTTTTTTTAATCTTCCAAAGGTCGTGATAATTCTTAATATTTTACTTCCTTTTCGATGTCTAATCATGAGTTTTTTTTGAGGGTAAAGTCCTTGTGGAATGGCTAATTGCTCAAAAATAGAACTTTCATACATCGGTAGTAAGACAACAAATGTGCCATTGAATGACAATAATCGTAAAACAGAACTTAGTAAATTCTCAAAAGAGAGTGTATCAGTGTGAAGTGAATTATTACGAGAAAAGGTTTCAGATTTTAAATGATTCTGAAAAAACGGAGGGTTACTGATGATTAAATCGTAAAGATTAAAAGTTATAAAATCTTGAATGGAGGTATTATGAATGGTTACTTTATCTTTATAAATACTATTATTAATATTCACAACCGCTTGATTATAAGCACTTTCATCTATTTCAATCGCATCAATTTTTGCTATTCCTCTTTGCGATAACATCAAAGACAGAAGTCCCGTTCCTGTGCCAATATCCAAAATAGTTTTAGTTGCTTTAACGCTCGTATATGCACCCAAAATACAGGCATCAGTCGTTACTTTCATCGCTGTTTGGTCTTGATGAATGGTGAACTTTTTGAACGAAAAATGAGTATTAGCGGGCATAATTTTGATAAAATACAAAATTACGCCCTTTCTGGAAATGAATCTTTGATGTGGTGATTATTAACCCAAAAAATCTTCGATACCTTTTGCCCCTTGTCCGTAAAGCATGGTTTGATGATTGCCCCAAACTTCCTGATATTGGCAATTTTCATCTATTCAACGGTTTCTAAGGCAAATTTTTGGGTAAAAGTGGCGCATCTAAGGCGTAATTCATGGTGCCATTTAATCATCAGTAGGTTCTGCCAAGCGAGTGTCCCGCATAAAGGGTTCAAGATAGGGTTTTAACCTATGTTTTAAAATAACGAATCGTTCATAACTAATGGCATTAGGAAAATACGATGGCAAATCAATAAGAATCTGCTCTTAGTAGTAGAACTTAAAGCATTTGTACTTAGACTGATGATAACCAATGATAATACTTGCCATTTTACTAAGGCTCATTTGGGCTTGATTAGTCAAAGAAAATTCTTGGTCAACAACAGGATGATAGTTTTTTAAGTACTCGTCAAAATCATAAAAGATTTTTGTAATTTTATCTCGAAATAGCATCTTTGTAATGGGTTGTTTTCTTGGAATTATGCAAATCGAAATTACAATTTTTTTTTGCAAAATGCTATTTTTGCCTATAATTAATTCATTAGTAGATTGATATTCAGTTTGTTGTAGAAAATGGAATAGGAATTACATTCATTGGATATTGAACTAAAAATATCACAATTGAAACCTCGATTGATAAATTAAAGGACATTGGAGTGGATGCCGAAATTGTAGATTTTATTGTCCGAAATTTGCTTGGGAATGCTATAAAATTTAGCCATAAAATGGTGTTGTAAAGGTGCAAGTAAAACAAAAAGATATGAGTTTTATGCTCAGCGTAATCGACGAACGGGTGGGCATGACTGTTGAGCAAA
>JAYVRF010000157.1:0-20283 GCA_043756925.1 Arcicella sp.
TTCATCATTTTGATTTATCCATGATTGAAGGAAATGGTGGCGGTTCAGCCCGTTGCATGATGGCGGAGATTCATTTGCCTTTGAAGTAATTTTTGTTAATGTTTTTTAAACTGTCAGTATACTTTCGGAAAGTTACTTTAAATAGTTTATTCGTTAAAAAAACAGTTTGACTACTTGATTTGCCTTTTGGGGTAAATAATATTTCTAATTTCAATCCGTTAGGGAAACAATATTAAAAATTTAGTAATTACTGATATACATGGTTTGAAGCACATTTTTTGGCAGTCAAGCATTTTTTAAGTAAATTTGGCAATGAAATTGTTAAATTATACCAAATAATTAGACTGACTTTACCATAATTTAATCGTTTCAGTAATAGATTTTTTTAGCCACTTGATTGAAAATGAGACCATTTACCCTCAAATCTTGAATTTGTGTTTGTTTAATTTTATGACAAAGAGCATTTTCAAAGTTTAAGTCACTAAGAATTGTTTTTTCACAACACAACCCATGAAAAAAAGTTTTTTATTATCCTTATTAGCTACATTGCTAATAACAACTGCTTCTTTTGCCCAACAATCATTTGCCGATTTAATGGACTATGGCGTTAAGCAAAGTAATTTAGGTAATCATGCCTCAGCACAATCTGCATTTTCACAAGCCATTGCCTTGAAACCAGATGATGCTACCGCTCATTATAACAGAGCCGTAACAAAAGCAAATCTCAAAGATAATCGTGGAGCCATTAACGATTTTGATAAAGCCCTTGAACTAAATCCAAGATATGCAGATGCTTTTGCAGGACGTGGACAAAGTAAGGCTCGTCAAAACGACCACAAAGGTGCTTTGCAAGATTATAACAGTTGTATTGCCCTTGACCCTGTTAGTGCAAACACTTATTTCCTACGTGGACAGAGCAAATCGAGATTGGAAAACTTTAAAGGTGCTTTATCTGATTTTAACAAGTCACTTGACTTAACACCAGATAATGCTCAAGGTTACACGGCAAGAGGAATTGTAAAGCAAAAATTGGAAGACTTTAGAGGTAGCTTAGACGATTTTACGAAAGCCATTGAAATTAGTCCAAAACGTTCTTCTTCGTATGCGGGAAGAGGATTAAGCAGATTGAAAATGGGCGATTTTAAAGGGGCAATTGCAGATTATGGTAAGGCTTTAGAAATTACTCCCGAAGATGCTGAATCATTGTATTTTAGAGGATATTGCAAAAGTCAAATGGAAGATTATCAAGGTGCATTAATTGATTTTGATCGTGCTTTGGGACAAGAACCTGAAAATGCTATGGCATATTATGGAAGAGGTTTTGCCAAAAGCAAATTAGGTAATACAAAATCTGCCATTGAAGATTTTACCAAAGCAATTTCTATTGGAAATATTGAAAATAATAAAGTTCTTTTCTCAGGTGCTATTACAAAACAAGTTATAGATGAACTAAGAAATAATGTTCAAGAGCGTTTGAAAATGGCAGAAATGTCACCTGAACGTTCAGAGGTTTATTACAATCGTGGACTTTCAAAAGCACGGAATGGAGATACAAAAACTGCCATTGAAGACTATAATAAGGCAATTACTTTAAATCCAACGTATTCAGAGGCGTACTTCACGAGAGGAATGTTGAAGTCGCAGACGGGTGACCAACGTGGAGCAATTCAGGATTGTACAAACGCTATTAAATTGAATTCAAAATATGCAGAAGCATATTACGTGAGAGGAATTATTCGCCACGCTTTGGGTGATACTGACGGTTGCAATGATCTAAGTAAATCAGGAGAATTAGGATATATGCCAGCTTATGCGGTGATTAGAGATTACTGTAATTAGTGATTAGTTATTGTATTGATTATTTTAATAAAAATGGGCTATACTTTTACAAGAGTAGCCCATTTTTATAATCTACTTGAAGTAACTAATACCTAATTTACTCAAATCTCAAATGCTTCACAGATTCGCCTGATGTGGCTAATTCTATCAACGAATCAATACCAATTTGAAGATGTTTTTGTACATAATTGGTTGTTACTTTCTTGTCACTATCCTCCGTTTTTACACCATCGGGAGTCATGGGATTATCCGAAACCAACAATAAAGCTCCGTGTGGAATTTTATTGGCAAAACCAACCGTAAAAATTGTGGCAGTTTCCATATCAATTGCCATAGCTCTAATATCTTGCAAATAAGTTTTAAAATCCTCATCATGCTCCCAAACACGGCGATTGGTGGTATAAACTAAGCCCGTCCAATAATCCAATTCATGTTTTTTAATCATTGACGAAACCGAACGTTGCAAACGAAACGAAGGCAAAGCGGGGACTTCTTTGGGCATATATTCATCGGATGTACCTTCTCCACGCACGGCTGCAATAGGAATAATCAAATCTCCCAAAGTTAAATTCTTTTTTAAACCGCCACATTTTCCCAAGAACAAAACCGCCTTTGGTTCGATGGCAGAAAGTAAATCCATGACTGTTGCCGCCATCGGAGACCCCATTCCAAAGTTGATTATGGTAATGTTATTTGCCGTTGCCGTTTGCATAGGGCGGTCGGAACCAAAAACTGGTACTTCAAATTGGTCGGCAAACATTTTAACGTAATTGGCAAAATTTGTCAATAAAATATACTGCCCAAAGTCCTCTAATGCCACTCCTGTGTAACGTGGAAGCCAATTATCCACAATTGCTTGTTTTGTTTTCATGTGTTTTGTTTTATTGTTGAGAAGTATTTTGTGTTAATTGTCAGTAAACATTTCAGCGTTTTAACGGTGAATCAATTTTCATTCGTTATTTTTGAATTATCAAAATTATCTATATTATGGAATTACTCAATCTTCCTTCTTATGACCACAAATTAAAGAAAATCAATGACAAATTGTGTATCTGGGATATTATCCGTAAAAAATATATTGTCCTGACTCCCGAAGAATGGGTACGCCAGCACTTTGTTCATCATCTGATTAATGACCACGACTACCCAAAAAGTTTAATAAAATTAGAGAGTAGTCTGAACTATAATCAATTAACGAAACGCACTGATATTCAAGTATTTGACCGTGAAGGATGTCTTTTTATGATTGTTGAATGCAAGGCTCCCTACCTTAAACTTTCGGAGAGTGTTTTTGCCCAGGCGGCTCAATATAACAAAATTTTAAAGGCAAAATATTTAACCATTGCCAACGGAATGATTTTTCATTGTTGTAAAACTGATTGGGAATTGCAACAAATGGATTTCACGGAAAATTTACCGATATTTTTATAAGTATCTTTGTCAAATAAACAACCCACATCATGTCTAAAAAACTCATTCCTTTTCTTTTATTATTTTTTGTAATTACTTCATTATCAGCCCAAAAGAAAAAATCCACTGTGTCATTTGAAGCCTCTAATGCTGATAAACCTAAATTAGTTGTTGGTATTGTAGTTGACCAAATGAGGTATGATTTCTTATATCGGTATTCAGAAAAATATTCTTCGGGAGGCTTCAAACGTTTAATGAACGAAGGTTTCAATTGTCGTAATAATCACTACGATTATGCTCCTACGGTTACAGCCGCTGGTCATGCCGCTATTTTTACGGGTTCAATTCCTGCGATTAATGGGATGATTGGCAATGAATGGTTTAATCAAAAAACGGGTAAATCGGTTTATTGTGTGGAGGATTCTTCCGTTAGAACGGTCGGTTCAGACAGTAAAGCGGGCTTGATGTCTCCTAAGAATTTATTGGTTTCCACGATTACCGACCAATTAAAAATTGCCAATAATTTTCAATCAAAAACCATTGGAATCGCCTTGAAAGATAGAGGTTCAATTTTGCCTGCGGGACATACTGCCAATGCTGCATATTGGTTCGATTCAAAAAATGGAGCTTGGATTACTTCGTCTTTTTATATGAATGATTTGCCACAATGGGTAAAAGATTTCAATAGCATGAAAATGCCCCAAAAATACATGGCAGAAGGTTGGAAAACACTTTTACCGATTGAACAATATACTGAAAGCACGGCAGATAATCAGGCTTATGAAGCAAAATTGTCTGGTGAAAAAACGGCTACTTTTCCCCACGAATTAGCGGCACAATCGGGGGTAAATTTATTGGAAGTTATCAGAACAACCCCTTTTGGAAATACCTTAACAAAAGATTTTGCTTTGGCAACCATTCAGAACGAAAACCTCGGAAAAGGCCCCAAAACGGACTTTTTAACGATAAGTTTCTCTTCTCCTGATTACGTTGGACACGCTTTTGGACCAAATTCTATTGAAGTGGAAGATACTTATTTACGTTTGGACAAAGACATTGAAGAAATATTAACAAGCCTTGACAATTCATTGGGAAAAGGAAATTATTTAGTATTTCTAAGTGCCGATCATGGCGTTGCTGACGTTCCAGGATTTTGGCAAAGTCATAAATTACCAGCGGGGGTAGTGGATGCTGCTATTTCAAGCCGAGAAGTAAAAACTGCCCTAAAAATTGCCTTCGGAGATGGTGAATTTATCATTGCCGAAGATAATTCTCAGTTATATTTGAACGCAAATTTAATGGAAGAAAAAAAGATTTCTTACTCTCAAATTTATGAAATTGTGAGAAAAACTTTGTTAAAAAGAGATGATGTTGCCGATGTTATTGATTTACATAATTTGGCGAATTCTACACTACCAGATTATCAATTAAGTTACGTCAAAAACGGATTTAATCCCCGCAGAAGTGGTGACATTATGGTGGTTCTGAATCCAAGTTGGTTTGCGGGTCGCAAGCAAGGAACTACGCACGGTTCTTTATACAGATATGATACGCACGTTCCTCTTTTATTTTATGGTTGGAAAGTTAAATCTGGCGAAACAACGCTCAGAACTAATATTTCAGACATTTCACCAACGGTTGCAAATTTATTAAACATTTTAGAACCAAATGGAAGTGTAGGAAATGTGATTTCGGGTGTTAAGAAATAAATATTGTCTTTACCAAATAATCGTTAGGTAAAGTTACTTTTATGCAAAAAATCAACTAACCGTTCAAAAAACGACCCATTTCGTCAACATCGGAGAAATTAATGAACAAACTGAAAACGTTTGGTTTGTTGTTCACGGATATGGACATATCATTGATGAGAAATTACTTTTAAAGATTAAATGAGTTTACGATGGTAGTTCTAATCCCAATAAATCTACCTCTTATCCTCAGTTTTTACTGATTATCCTGATATTATTTTATCATAAATGTTTTCGTAGCTACATTTCAAACATAATTGTAAAAACAACGTTTAATAGAACGAAATTAAAACTAAAATAAGGAAATGAAACTTACAAAAATTATTGCTTCGGCATTTATTTTATTGGCAACTTCGGCTACAATTTTTGCTCAAACTGCCGACGAAATCGTGGCAAAACACATTGAAGCTATGGGCGGTGCTGACAAATGGAAGGCATTGAAAGCAATGGAAATGAAAAATAAATTCTCTGTTCAAGGGATGGACATTGAAAGTAAGACAGTGATTGTGAATGGGAAAAGCCTAAGAACGGATATTTCTGTGATGGGTCAGGAAATTATTTCTGCTGTTGATGGGGAAACAGGCTGGGCTCAACAACCTACCATGATGGGCGGAAGTGGCGAACCAGAGGATATGCCAGGTGCTTTGATTAAAGAATCAAGAAAACAAGTTAATTTGGGTGGTTCATTATTGGCTTACAAAGAAAATGGCTCAACGTTGGAATTAGTTGGAAAAGAAAAATTGGAAGGTATGGACGTTTATCATTTGAAATTGACGGAAAAAGGTGGCGATGTTACTAATTTATTCATTTCGGCTTCAAACTATTACACCTTAAAATCTTCTGGAAAAAGGAATGTGCAAGGAAAAGAAATTGATGCGGAAGTAAATTTTTCAAATTTTAAGCAAGTTGAGGGTTTAACCTTTCCATACACCATGGAAACGGCAAGTCCAATGGGTGGAATGATGACTATCGAAACAGAATCAATTACATTGAACCCAAAGGTTAATGAATCTATTTTCAAGAAGCCTGCAAAAAAATAATTTGTAGTATTTTTTGAAAACCCTGCAAAAATTAAATTTTGCAGGGTTTTTTATGTAAAATGAAATTTCAATTTCATCCATAAATAATATTCAATTTTTGATTTTGTAACTTTACAATTCAACCCGAAGTTTCTACTTCAAACTCAAAATAAATTTTAGTTAAAATGTACAAATATATTCTCCAACCACTTCTTTTTCAATTTGATGCTGAAAAAGCTCATCATATCACTTTTGGATTAATTAAATTTCTTTTCAAAATTCCCTTCGTTTCCCAAATTTTTAAGTCCATTTATCATTACGAACATCCAAGTTTGGAACGTGAAATTTTTGGTTTAAAGTTCAAAAATCCAGTCGGATTAGCCGCAGGTTTTGATAAAAATGCCGTGATGATTGATGAGTTTTCAAACTTAGGATTTGGCTTCATTGAAATTGGAACATTAACGCCAAAAGCACAAGTGGGAAACGATAAACCCAGACTTTTTAGATTGAAAGAAGACCAAGCCTTAATCAACCGAATGGGTTTTAATAATGATGGCGTAAAAGAAGCCATTGAACATTTAAGAAAGCGGAAAAGTGATATTTTGATTGGGGGTAATATCGGTAAAAATAAACTTACACCAAATGAAAATGCCGTTGATGATTACCTCATTTGTTTCCATGAATTATTTGACGTTGTAGATTATTTTGTGGTAAACGTAAGTTCACCAAATACGCCAAATTTAAGAGCATTGCAGGAAAAAGAACCTTTAAAGCAATTATTACAGACATTACAAAATGAGAATGAGAAGAAAGCAAAACAGAAACCAATTTTGTTGAAAATTGCCCCTGATTTAACCGATTCTCAATTAGATGATATTGTTGAAATAATACAAGAAACTAAAATTGCGGGAGTTATTGCCACGAACACAACAATCTCACGAGAAGCACTTAAGTCGGATGAAAATTTAATAAAAGAAATGGGTGGATTAAGTGGAAAACCTATCACAAAACGTTCAACCGAAGTCATTAAATATTTGTCCAAAAAATCAAATAAATCCTTCCCAATCATAGGTGTTGGAGGGATTCATTCTCCCGAAGATGCTATTGAAAAGTTGAATGCAGGTGCTTCATTAATTCAAATTTATACAGGATTTATTTACGCAGGACCTTCATTGGCGAGTGAGATTAATAGAGCTTTAGTGTACAAAGATTAACCAGAATAATTATGAGTTTAGTTTAAAATAATTCGGAAGAATCTTTGTACACCTCAAAAATTTTCAATAATATTAATCATCTTCCAAGCCGATTTTTCGACAAACGTAGCCACAAAATTCTTCTCTTTTTTCGGAGAATTATATTTTCCAAAAGCGGGGATAATTTGCTTAAAAAATTGAAAATGATTCCTCAATAATGCTTCATTATATTCTTTAAAAAGGGAATTTAAAACACCGTAGTTACTTATTTTTGAAGACTTTATATGTTTTGAGAGCAAATTTGGCTTATCGGGAGTGTAACCACTGAAATGAAAAAACATCAAATTTTCTTTTCCGTTAATAACATATTTTTCATTCTCAAAAATGACACTTCTTTCATGAATATTCCAGTAAGCTAAATTGTAAGCGGGACTGTATTCAATCAATACTTTATCATAAAAAATTGGAACAAAATTTACGCACAATTGGTCAATTCCCATGCCATTACAAAAGTCATAATACCCATATTCCTTCAAATGATTCTTCCACCAATTCAAGAATTTAAAAGTGTTTTCAGACCGCTTCATTCCCACAAATCCCGTATTGTATAATCCCGCATTCAGAAACTGTTTTTCATTCCATTCTTCCTGTAAATCAATGGGTTGCGTAATGTGTGGGGTGATGATAATATCGTAGGAATCAAGATTTTTTTCGATGGGTTCAATGCTGTCCGTTATCCATAAATCCGTATCAAAATAGATTAGTTTCTCTAAGTCTGGATATTTTTCAAAGAGGTATAATCCAAAAACTGGTTTGCAAGCCGTGGCGACTTCCATAACGGTATATTCACCTTTAAAACCCGCTAAATTAACCTCTTGAACTTCTGAAATTTGTATAATTTGGTAAGGAATTTCAAAATCCATTACGGGTAATTCGTCCACCAATCCAATGATTAATTCATAATCTGGATTAGTTTTCTTCAAAGATTCACCCATCGTAAGGGCTTGATATAAATAATTAGCCGTACAGACTGTGTATATTAATTTCATAGTTTATTCTAAAAAATCCCCTAAAGCCGCTACAAAAGGAGCTTTCCAAGATGCTTCTTGGTCTTTATAACGGTGATAATCTCCTTTCAATAATAGATTTACAACAGGAAAAAATCTCGCCAAGCGAAAAGAAGAAAGTGTACCTCTGATTTCGTAGTAATTAATGATATTATCTAAATGCTTAAAATTATGATTATTTGGGTAAATCCTTTCCGACAAGGCATCTTTCAAAACACAAAAATAATCTCTTTTTTCTAAAAATGGGGCAAGTTTTTCATTCCGAGGTCGTGAAAATCTATCTTTTAAGGAAACCGTCTTGCCAATCTCCTTTTCACGAATACCAATTTGTTGAAAACTATGTTGTCGGTAAGAAATTAGTTTCTCATCAATCAATCCCAAAGAATCCATCATTGCCGCAACAATCGTAATCCAGTTATCATGAATCATCAACGGAATGTGTGTTGGGAAAGGAACTATTTTCTCAATCAATTCCTTCCGAAAAGCCATCATACAACCCGCAGTTCTATTACCCGCTAAAAGCAATTCAACGACATTCCCTTCTTTAAATTGCTGGATTTGAAATTCATGAAAACGAACTACCGACCAGAAGTTTTTATTTAAACTTCCACCTTTTTCATCCACTAAATCAGCATCAGAAAAAACGGCTGATTGATTGGGATTATCTTGAAAATATTGACTAATTTTTGCTAATCTATCGGGATGCCAAATGTCATCTTGGTCGCACATTAGGATAATATCACCGCTGCAAAGAGAAATAGCTTTCTCAAAATTTTTAGCAACTTTCAAAGGGGAATTATTAACAAAACCCTTGACATTTAGTACCTTAGCAAATTCTTGAATAATTGAAATAGTATCATCGGTTGAGCAATCATCAGTAACGACAACCTCAAAAGGTAGTAAAGTTTGATTGGCTAAACTTTGGAGTTGTTCCCGCAAAAACTTGGAACCGTTGTATGTACAGAGGGCAATGGATAAGGTTTGCAAAAGAGGTAATATTAATGTACCACGATTTTCCAAAATCGTTTAAAATCTCGATTCTGGAGAATTGAGGTACGCAAATTGTGGCTCCAGCGAGAATCGAACTCGCATCGAACGTTTAGGAAACGTCTATTCTATCCGTTGAACTATGGTGCCATTTTCAAATAACAATTAATAATTATCCATTAAACAAATTTCGACAAAACATTTCAATAAAAAACTATTTTGCTATTGAAAGAATCTCAAATGTTAACTGTTATTTGCTAACCATTTACTGAATTTTCAATCCAATTAGGAAAAATTGAAATGTGCTTGTCTCTTACTAAACTCATAATCGCTGTTCTCAATTCTTCAATATTTTCACGTTGCTCTGCCGAAATAAAAACCGTAAGCGGTTGAGGTGAATTCATGAAGGAGTTTTTTAAGAATTCGGTTACTTTTTCAATTCTAATTTGCTGATTTACGGGTTCATTACCCGAACCAATTTCCCAATCATTAATTTCAACGTCTTCGGTTGAAAATAAATCTATCTTATTGAAAACCAGAATAGTAGGCTTATTGCCCGCTCCAATTTCTGCCAAAGTTGAGTTTACTACGTCAATTTGTTCTTGATAATTTGGGTGAGAAATATCAACCACATGAAGTAAAATATCTGCCTCACGAACTTCATCTAACGTTGATTTGAAGGACTCAATTAACTTAGTCGGCAATTTACGGATAAATCCAACGGTATCAGATAATAAAAAAGGAACATTATCAAATGTTACTTTTCTGACGGTTGCATCAACGGTAGCAAACAATTTATTTTCCGCAAAAACATCAGCTTTTGAAAGTCTTTGCATCAAAGTAGATTTCCCAACGTTGGTATAACCTACTAACGAAACCCGCACCATTCTGTCCCGATTTTTTCTTTGCGTAAATGATTGTTTGTCAATAAGTTTTAGTTTCTCCTTTAAGAAAACGATACGGTCATTGGCAATCCGTCGGTCAGTTTCCAACTCTTTTTCACCAGGCCCACGCATACCTACGCCACCCCGTTGCTTGGAAAGGTGAGACCACATACGAGTTAATCTTGGCAAAATGTATTGTTGTTGAGCCAATTCCACTTGCGTTTTGGACTGAACCGTTTGAGCTCTCATTGCAAAGATGCTGAGAATCAACGAACTACGGTCTAAAACCTTCACTTCTTTCAAAAATTTCTCGAATTCACTTTCAATGTTTCTTACTTGGATGGGCGATAAATCATCATCAAAAATGACCATATCAACATCCTTATCAATCACATAAGCGATAATATCCTGCATTTTACCCTTCCCAACATACGTTTTATTATCAGGTTTTTCTAATTTTTGGGTAAATGTTTGAAGTGTATCAATTTTTGATGTATCGGCAAGAAATGCCAATTCATCCAAATATTCTTTGGTTTGTTCTGCGGTTTGTTTCTGTGTTTGAACAGCAACCAAAACGGCAGTTTCATTTTTTTCTTCTGTATTGTGCATAAAATTTTATTATAGTTCATTCAAAAGCCCTTCATAACCCGCCAAATGCAAATAATTCTCTTCCTTTACCTCAAAAGTATGCCCAAATTTATGAGCAATCAAAACTACTTCCAACGGCTTTAAACTACCCTTTTGAGCTAATTCTTTGGATAGATAAATCAGGAAATTTTTGTTTGCTTCCAATAATTCACGAGTTTCTTTTGCCAAATCTCGAATCATTCTTTCAATTGCCCAATCCGTTACGCTCAATTCCATGCTGTATGGTCCTGAGTGGGCGTACCATGCTTGAAAATTCTTATCAAAGCCATATTTACGAATATATTCCATCACCATTGAGGTGGCCTCTTCTCTATCAAATGAACGTGAAACGGTGGCTTTATCTTCCCCAAAAATTATTTCTTCAGCAATTCCTCCCGCCAAATAAATTTTGATTTTACTAACAATATTTTCTTTCGATAAATGTATTGAATGTGGAAACGAAAACCCTTGTGCGTAACGTGAAGCAACTCTCGACTTCAATTGTAACGGTGCAAGTCCCAATAAAATTCCGTAAGCAATAGCGTGTCCCGACTCATGAACAGCAATACTGGCAATCATATCAGGCGAGTTATCTTGACGAATTTGGTCAATTTTACCCACGTAATCCATTTCAATTGTTCGTTTTCCAGCCAATTGAGCCACTATTTTCTTCTTTTCAAAATCATAGTCCATGGCAATATGCATGAGATTTCCCATGAATGCTTCAAACAATAATTTTGATAAATTAGCTTCCACAATATCCGTTATACTTGAAAAAACGGGACGAACTCCTTGTACTGGAAAAACGCCATTTTGATAAATTAATTGATTAAAATTTTGCGAAATTTCAATATCAACCCCAAAATGTTCTTTATTCTTTTTACAAATTTTAACTAATTCTTCTTGAATTAAATGCTCAAAATCAACTTTTCGTAATGACTTATAAATCAAGTGAATATTACCAAAACGAGCTACTTGTTCAGGTTTAAATTTGCGTGAAAGAGCGTTTTTAATATCAACAATCGTAATTTTTTCGGTGTAAGCTCTAAAAATATCCGCTTCAATATCTGTCTCGCCCGTTTCGTTTGCGATTGAATAGGCTTCGTCTAAATTACCAGAAATAATAATTAACGTTTTGGCGTGATTTATGGGTTCATAAACCTTCTTTTTCTCCCGTGTTTGTTGCATCATCATCAACACATCTTCCTCCCGCATTTCCGCAATTTCATTGACGGATTCTTTCAAATCGAAAATCTTTTTAAGACTTTGTGCCTCCCAAACGCCAACGGTTGCCTCCTCATCTTCCGAAGAAATCACACCCATTGGATTCATTGGGTCGGGTGGCATTGGTGGAGCATCTTTCAGTTTTTGCTTGCGTTTTTGACGTTGCATAGCGGCATAAAGATAGCGTTGCAAATAATCATCAATGGATTCTTTGGCATCTCTTTTCGCTAATTTACCGTCTGACAATAATTCCCAAAAATCCTGAAATCGAGTGTTTAGGAGCGGTTTTCCTTCGGAATCAATCGTATAAAATCGCTGAATTTCATCAAATAAAACGATTGCAGGTTTGGCATTATTTATCCCGTTTGTTTCCAAAATAGAAGAAACGCTGCTGTTCCAAGTGCTTTCGCCATTAGAAAGTTCAACTTCCACAAAACGGTCTTGGCAATCTAATTTTGAGACTAATTTTCTAATTAAATCCGTCTTGCCAACGCCCGTCATTCCCCACAAATTAACGATGATTGGACGAGTCAAAATTTCTGGCATTAAGTACCATATTTGAATATAATCTACTAATTCATCAATGATATAATCTATACCAATAAATTCATGTTTTAACTCAATCTTAATTTTTTCAAGACGTTGTTTTTTGGTGTTTATCTCCTCGAGATTTATATGTATTTTAGGTTGAATTGACATATTTTTTAGTAATTGGTTACTTGTTATTAGTAATTTATCAATAGTTAACGATAATTGGTTTATGCAAGTCTAATTATCAATAGCTATTTAGCAAGAACAATTTACTTTAAACTATAAATAAGTAGTTTCAGATAACCAATTTCCAATAACAAATAACTAAAACACAAATGTATTAACTAAAATACAATTAATGTTTTACATCCAAGAATTAACCAAGAAAATGAATTTGAAATTTATTGCCCTTCGGAGGACAATACCCATGTATAGGATTTTGAAGAAACCGAGAGAGACTATTTAACAGAAAACTTGACTTAACTTCATGATATTTGTCAATTTATGAAAGCACTAAATATTTGGGGTTGCTAAGTTGGAGGTATTTCTTAGAAAAAGCAAATATTGGAAATAGCTACTGGTAATTAGAAATTGGTTATTAATTAAGGGTGATTCAAAACCAATAGCTAATAACCAATAACTGGTAACTATTTTAGAGAGGCAATCAATTTCTCATTCAAAGCTACATAATCATCATTTTTAGCTTCTTTTGCTGAATCAATAGATTTCATTGCCGTGGCAGTTGCAGCAACTTTATCACCCAATTTTGCTTGAATTTTTGCTTTTAAGTGCATAATCCAGAATGCTTTCGGGTTATTTTCAATCGCTTTGTCAGCCCATGAAAGTGCTTTTGACAAATCCTTTCCAGATTCAAAATAATAAGAAGCTGCTTGAAAATATGGACGGTTATCTACATTCATGGCATTATCAATTGACTTTGAAATTTTTGCATCAATATCAGCTGTTACTGGAATTGAAATGGCTGTTTTTTCCCACATAATTTGAATATCAGCACTTGCTGGCATTACGTTGGCAATGTTCATGGTAAAAGTTTCGATGTTCATTGGTAATGTCATTGGCTTCACTTTAAATTTAGCTACATCTTCATCAGCTTTGTAACCGTCTGTACCCCAATTATTGATTCCTTTGTTTACAATAACTTCCCATTCGTCCTTGTTTGGAATGGTATAAAGCACATAAGAACCCGCTTTTACAGCTACTCCGCCTACTTTAACATCTTCACCGAAAGTGATTTTTGTAGCTCCGTTTGCCCCTGTTCTCCATAATTTACCCATTGGTGCTAAATCACCAAAAACTGAACGACCCTTCATGTTCGGACGTGAATAAACGATTTCAATTGACGACAATGCAAAGTCTTGTTTGATAGTTTGACTCGTACTTGGAGCAGGAGTTTTAACAGCCTGTGCATTTACTCCGAAACTTACTAATACTGTTGCTACGATAGCGTAAATAGTTTTTTTCATGATTATTGTTTGTTGCAACTACATATATAATTCAGAAAACATAGAAAAAGGAGAAAATATTTGTCTATATTTTATTAATCAAAATGCGGTTTTGTTATTTTAAAGTACAAAGTTAATAATTGTTTTGCGAAGCGAGATACCGTTTATGTAAAATCATTAATCAGCAAATTGGTCAATGATACAAAACAGAAAAATGATTAACAGTATGTCAAAAGCTGGCAAAGCATTAATTCTGAAGGCTAAACCATAGTTATGATTTGAATAGGCAATCCAAGAAATGATTTGAGCAATGATTATTAAAACAGGCAATGCCGCCAAACAGCAAACTAAAGTCCAAGTTTTCTTGGACTTTTCTGAACCAGGAGCATCAAACATCATAGGCGACATGATGGCTCCGAAAATTGAAGGAATTAAAATGATGAGAAGAATTACATTAACAGTTAAAACAGTAGTTTTCATTTTCTATTGATTTAGTGATTGAATCTTTTAAGATAATTCATAAATTAAGAGATAATTCTTGAGATTTTCAAATAATGGGTGTAAATGACTTTTTTTATGTTTCAAGCATAATTATTATGAAAAAATAAGGTTTAAATTTCATTGTTGGATAAAGTGATTATTTAAGTTTCGTACTGAAATTATATCTAATTTGATTTTTTTTGGAATATTTACATACCTTTAAGTACATTCTTTGCCCACTAAAACCATATTATTGCATGATATTAGCCAAACCATTATTATTTCTTCTTACTTTATCTTTTATTGTCGTTGTTGATTTACAAGCTCAGGTTGGGGAAAAATTTTATGGAAAAGCTTCTTATTACGCCGATAAATTTCATGGTCGCTCAACTTCGAGCGGAGAAATATACGACCGTGCTGAATATACAGCCGCCCATCGTGAACTTCCTTTCAATACCATTGTTGAGGTTGTAAACACTACTAACCATCGAATAGCGGTTGTGAAAATCAACGACCGTGGTCCTTTTGCCTACAATCGAATGCTTGATTTATCGTTTGCTGCTGCCAAAGATTTGGAACTTTTAGGTTCAGGCGAAGCAGAAATAGAGATAAAAATTCTTTCAATGGATAAGTCAGCATACACTATTTCCAATTTTTATGCAAGAGCGAAAGGGGAATTTAATCGAGATTTTAATCAATATGAACCTGTTACAATTAGTGGTAAAAATATTATTAAAGTAAGATTAGACACTACTTATTTATCTCACAATCCCACCGCCAAAAGTCTCCAACCAAAGCCAGTAACTGAGGCATTTGTTGTAGCTGATAGTCTCAGAAGACAACAAGCTGAAGGTCATAAAATGGGTTTTCGTCAGCACAAATATATCAGAGTAATTAAAGATGGTGATGGTCGCTATCGTCTTGATTCTTCGATAGTTACACCCCCAACTCCACAGGAAGTTTATTCTGTTGCTCCTCAAAATAATAACACCAATTCTTATGAATCTCGTCCTCGGATTGTAAGAGGTCAGCCTCAAAAACAAGTCATTGAAACTAAGGTGGATGATACGCAAGTAGCCATGAAATCGTTTGCAGAATCTGCACAATCAGACAATCGTGTGAGTGTTTTTCGTCAGCATCAATATGTAAGAGTATATACGGATAGCGAAGGAGGAATTAGAATAGATACAACGCAAAAAGCACCAGTTCAACTGGCAAAAAATACCGAAAAACAAGATAATAAAATAGAAAACAAACCACAAGTATTTAATACAAATTTGACGAATTTTTCCAAACCTGCAAACCAAGTAAATTCTCCAAAAAAGGATGTAAACAGACCAAAAGAAATTTTCAAGGATGGTTTTAGACAACACGCTTACATCAAAATTTATAAGGACAAAGACGGTAAAATAAAATTTGATACTACGAGTTTTGAAAAACCCAAATGACACAAAGCAGGAATTAGGTTTAAGGTATTTGGGATTAGTATTTTGCTCATTATTTTTCTATCCAAGTATAAATTATCAATTTTAAAAAGGACTACTTCTTGAAAAGAGATAGTCCTTTTTTTGTAGATTTGTAACATACGATATTCCAAACCATTGAAATACCAAACCAAAATCAATCTCAACCCATGAAAAAACTAACCCTTTTATTTTCGTTCATTTCAACCATCACTTTCGCCCAAATAAGTAAAGAGAAAATCTTGGTAACGGACATGACCAAAGTTCAACAAGTATCTAATGTTTCAATTTCTCCCGATGGTAAACGAGCGATTTATGCCTTAAAAACCAATGAACCAAATGAATCAGATAAATTAGATTTTGATTATCGAACTCATTTGTGGATAACTGATTTTCAGACAGTTAAGCCCATAACTCGTGGTGCTGAAAGTGTTAGTGGAGCGTCTTGGAGTGCTGATAGTAAGCAAGTTGCGTTTGCAAGAAACGTAAAAAAACAATCCCAAATTTTCATTATGCCTTTGGATGGTGGAGAGGCTTTTCAATTAACCGATTTAAAATATGGAGCCAGCAATCCACAATGGTCGCCCGATGGAATGAAGATTTTATTTACCGTTAATGTTACGTTTTCTGAATTACTGAAAGACTCTTTACTTAATTCTTCCAAAAAATTACCGTACTGGTCTTTTGAAAAAGCAGGATTTAAGAATAATGATTTCTTAAAAATTAACAAAAAAGTTAAAGCTAATCCAGATGGAAATTTAGAGGAAATTAGAGCATATTTAGATAAAGACATTGAGGACAAAAAAGCCAAAGTTTTCAGTCGTTTAAACTTTCAAGGCGAATCCACCACCGAACCCGAAATGAAGTTTAATTTATTGTTTATTATTGAAGCAAAGGAAGGAGCAAAACCTGTTCAAATTACTCATAATTTTAGGTCGTTCAATAATGCAGTTTGGTCATCGGATAGTAAAAAAATCTATGCAGTTTGTGGGTTGGATTCCATGCAACATCCCGACCGTGAATTAAACACATCAATTGTAAGAATGAATGCTGATGGTTCAGAATTACGTCAATTAATGGGTGAGAAAGGAATATCTTATAACAATCCAATGCTTTCACCCGATGGAAAAATGATGGTTTTTACAAGTTCGAAAACAGAATGGTTAGGTTTCAACCAAACAATGATTTCAAATGCCGATGGAAGTAATAAAACACCAATTACTTTCGACCGTGCTTCCAATAATTTTGAATGGTCGGATGATTCAAAGTATGTTTACTTTGCGGCAAATTCCAATGGTGGAATTCCGATGTATCGTCTTGATATTCAATCTAAAAAAGTGGAACGATTATCCGACTTTGAGTCGGGAATTTCAAGTTTTGATATTAGTAAAGACCGCATCGTTTATTGCAAAACCGAGGTTAAAAATCCTTCTGAATTGTACTCGGCAGATTTAACAATGAAAAATCCAATAAAGTTGAGTGCTTACAATGATAACTTTCTGAAAAACAAAGCACTAAGTTTTCCAGAAAAGCGAACTTATGCCAATTCAAAAGGGCAAATGATTGAATATTGGATTATGAAACCAAGCAATTTTGAAGCGGGAAAAGCGTATCCATTATTACTTAATATGCACGGAGGTCCAACGGCAATGTGGGGGCCTGGCGAGTCTTCGATGTGGCATGAATTTCAATATTTTTGTTCACAAGGTTACGGAATTGTTTATGCAAACCCCAGAGGTTCAAGTGGTTATGGTAAAGATTTTCAGTTTTCAAATTATCAAGATTGGGGAACTGGACCAACCGAAGATGTGCTTGCTGCTGCCAGTGATGCCGCCAAAGAATCTTGGGTTGATACCTCAAAACAAGTCATAACAGGCGGTTCGTATGCTGGATATTTAACGGCTTGGGTTATCTCGCACGACAATCGTTTCAAAGCGGCTTTTGCACAGCGAGGCGTGTATGATTTGACAACTTTCATGGGAGAAGGAAACGCCTGGCGATTAACCCCAAATTATTTTGGCGGTTATCCTTGGGAAGACAAAATAAGACCCATTTTAGCACGTGAATCTCCTTATTCTTACGTGGATAAAATCAAAACGCCATTTTTGATTAAACACGGAGAGAATGATCTGCGAACGGGCGTTATTCAATCAGAAATGATGTATAAGTCCTTGAAAATAATGGGAAAAGAAGTTGAATATGTTCGTATGCCTGGGGCAACGCACGAACTTTCGAGAACTGGAAACGTCCGTCAGAAAATTGATAGAATGTTGAGAATTTATGAGTTTTTTGAGAGATATATTGGAAAATGAAAATAAATTTTGAGGTTGTGAGAAGAGGGAAGCATTTTGAAAATACATAAATGATTATCAGATTCCTTCCCTCTTTTTCACACGTAAACTCCACATTGAAAGAGCCACTAATATTACATAAACAACTGATATACAATAAGATAAAATAATAAAAAAATCAAGATAATTGATACTTTTTTGGAAAAAGTTTTTGTAAAATAATACTAAAACACTCCCGATATAGGCATAATAATCAGCGAAAGTTATCAAAAACCCCACCGTCCCAGATTTTTTAAAAGAGGCAATCATTCGTTCAAAATATAGACTATTGCACATCGCATAAGCCATATATACCCCCAATCCCAAAGTGGTTAGCCATGCCACGGGCGATAAGATTTTTTGTTGATAAAGCAGTGTACTTACGCCAATCAAAATCCCTCCTGCCAACATCAATAACTGAATGATTACGAAAGCTTTATGATTATTTTGAACCCAACGCATTGCCGCCATTATCAACAAAACGGTGATGGCAATTGGCGTTTCGGTTTGCGTGAAAATAGCTGAATTATTCCCGTAACCCAACAATTTCCAAATTTCGGGCGTAAAATTATCTCTGAATTCTCGAAACGTGGTCAGAAGGACGTATGAAACTACAAAAATGGTCATACTCAATGCAAATTCTTTAATAAAAGCCTGTCTATCAGCTTTTTGCATAGGTTTTCGTTCGGTTCGACTTTCCTTATCTTCTTGGGTGGGTGACGGAATTTGTCCCATCAACCAAGCACAAATTCCAAAAGGAACAATCATGATGGCACAAGCCACAAAAGGCATCCAAAACTGACTTACTCCTAAACTTGTCATTACCCATTTACCGATACTTTTGGCAAATCCCGACCCCATAATAAAGGAGGCAGTTAGGACGGCAACTAATAAATCGGTCGTTTTTCTACCTTCTAAAAATCCTAAAATTGTACCATAAACCATCCCTAACGGAAGACTTGCCAAGAATATAAAAAACAGGTTATAGGGTGCGGGTGTTAGGGCAAAAAATAAATAACAAATCCAAGATAAACCAATCATTATCAATAAGTTACGGGAACGATTTTCTGGTAACATTTCTGAAACATACTTGATTCCCAGACCCTTGGAAACGGCAAAACCTAAGACTTGGGCAGTGATAATTAATATCTTGAAACTCACGCCAAAAAATGCTAAGTCTTCATAAGTTGCCGCCGTATAGGCTCGCCTAAACGGGTAGAAACACATATACGTAAAAAAGGCGGTTACGGAAGCAAATAAAGTTTGGGTGAAGGTACTTTGATTAATGATTTGGTTAAGTTTTTTGGGCATAATTTGAATGGTTTCTTAACGATAGGTTCTTGGGAATAAACTGTTAAAATAATCTTCTAATTACTACTTATATTTTTTAGAATAATTCTGTAACCATCCAAAAAGCCTTTGAGCATCTTCTTTTTTAAATAATTGTGTACCTTCATTCATGGTAGCAGCCGAACCACAAGCCACACCCCAACGGAGCATTTCTTGTAGGGTTTTACCCGATGATAAAGCCCACACCATGCCTCCAACCATGCTATCACCCGCCCCAACCGTACTTTTTTTCTGAACGGGTGGTGCAGGAATATGCTCACAAAAGTCTTTGGTAACCAACATTGCTCCCTGCGGACCTAATGAAACCACGACAATTTCACAGCCTCCTTTTGCAATAATTTCACGAGCGGCATCATCAACTTCGTCCATTTCTAAGGTTTCGGCTCCTACCAATTTTGCTAATTCTGAAACATTAGGTTTTAATAAATATACTCCTTCATCAATAGCACAATTTAATGGTTCGCCTGAAGTATCAATGATTAATTTTGAGCCAATTCTACGGGAAATAGCGGCTACTTTTTCATAAAAATCATCGCCAATTTTGGGAGAAAGGCTACCACTTGCTACCAAATAATCGGGTTTTAATTGTTCAATTCTCCGTAAAATTTCATCTGATTCTTCTTTAAAAATTTCAGCCCCTGGCATTCCAAAACGGTACTGCGAATTGG
>JAYVRF010000158.1:0-56183 GCA_043756925.1 Arcicella sp.
TATTTCAATTAAGTGTTCTGATTTAAAAAGCCAAAATTTAAAAAGTTTTAGCGTAAAAGTTTAGTGTAATTAAATTAATTACCGTTTGATAATTCCTTAAAACGCAGACTAATTCATAAAAGTCTGCGTTTTTTATGAGTAAATTTGAAAATATATAATTTTTATATTAAATTTATACAAAAAAATAGTATTATATTTATATTTTATAACCTCTTATTTAATTTGCCTAAGTTGTTAACCGTAAAAATCTTAGTCAAAATTTTTTACCAAAATCTATTATGAACAAATGTATTTTCTTAGACCGTGACGGCGTATTGAATATTGATAGAGTAGATTACGTCTATCGAATTGAAGATTTTATCATTCCCGAAGGAACCGTTGAAGCCCTTCAAAAACTGAAAGCCGCTGGATATTTATTGATTGTCATCACGAATCAATCGGGCATTGCAAAGGGAATTTACTCTCGTGAAGATGTCTGGAAATGCCATAATTATCTTCAAGAACAATGCGGAAATTTATTGGACGATATTTATTTCAGTCCGCACCACGAAAAGTTTACGACTAATTCTCTTACTCGTAAACCTGACTCATTAATGATTGAAAAAGCAATGGCAAAATATCAAATTGACCCAAAAACTTCTTGGATGATTGGTGATGCTCATCGAGACATTCATGCAGGTAAAAAGGCGGGAGTTAAAACGATTCATATTACGCATAAACCGCTGGAGTCTCATTCGGCAATTACGACAACTAACTTATTAAATGCCAGTGAGTTAGTATTGAGTTGATAAAAGTCTCATTCATTTAGAGACATAAAAAATGAGGAGTAATCGTTATGATTATTCCCCATTTTAGTATTTTAAATCCAATTTGGAAGATAATAATTTGATTACTTCCTTTTCTTCCTATCTCCACTCCTCGGATTTTTCCCTCCACTTTTTACACTTCTACGGCTCGAATCCTTAGAACTTCGTTTCGAATCATCTCGCCTTAATGTTCTTTCTCCACCTCTGTGTACTTTACCATTTGCTCCAACCAACAATAAATCCATGCTTCTGCGAGCCAAATTACACTCTTTTACTTTCACTTGTAATTTGTCCCCAAAAGTATAAACTTTACCATTGCGTTGACCCACAATTCTGTAATTCTCACGGTCATAATCATAAAAATCGTCTTTTAAATCTGCCATTCTGATCATTCCTTCTGATGCCGTCTCTGTGATTTCTACGAAAATCCCAAATTCTGCAACGCCCGAAATGATACCGTCCCAGACTTTGTCTTCATCCATCGTACTCATGTATTCAACTTGCTTGTATTTAATGGATGCTCTCTCGGCTTCGGCTGCCATTTTTTCTCTTTCTGAACTATGTTTACAACGTAATTCCCAAGATCCACGCTCCAAAGGTGATCCGCCATCAAGATAATGTTGCAACATTCGATGAGCCATCATATCAGGATAACGTCTGATAGGACTCGTAAAATGAGAATAAAACGGAAACGCTAAACCAAAATGTCCGATTGGATCGGTGCTATATTTCGCCTTCGACATCGTGCGAACGGCTAAATTTTCAAGAATATTTTGTTCTGGTTTACCCTCAACATCGTGCATCAAGGCATTGAAAGAAGTGCTAATTCTGGCAACTTCCGTATCAACATTATACCCAAAACGCTTGGCAAAAGTTGAGAAATTTTTGAGTTTTTCTGGGTCTGGGGCATCGTGGGTACGATACACCATCGTATTGCGAGGCTCAGATTTTTTGAGATTAAAAACATATTCTGCCACTTTCTTATTGGCAAGCAACATGAATTCTTCAATCAATTTATGAGAATCTACCCTCACTTTTTGATATACTCCCAAAGGTTTTCCATTTTCGTCTAATTGAAATTTTACTTCAACCGTTTCAAAATTTACTGCCCCCTTCGCAAATCGTTCATCCCGAAGTTTGTGGGCAAGCTGGTTGAGGGTATTGAGCTCTTTGGAATAGTGATTGGTTGTTAGAGATTTATCAATATTATCATCATTATTTTGATTACCAGTAACTAATAATGAATCACCAATAACCAATAATTCCTCCTGTGCTTCCTCATACGAAAACCGCTTATCCGAATGAATCACAGTACGACCAAACCATTCCTTAACAACTTTTGCCTGTGGCGTGACTTCAAAAACCGCCGAAAATGTCAATTTATCTTCATTTGGACGAAGCGAGCACAATCCGTTCGAGAGTTTTTCGGGTAACATTGGCACGACTCTATCCACCAAATACACGGAAGTTGCTCGTAAAAAAGCCTCTTGTTCAAGGGCAGATTCGGGGGTAACGTAATGCGTAACATCAGCAATGTGAACGCCAATTTCGTAGTTCCCATTCTCTAAAAACTCAAAACTAAGGGCATCGTCAAAGTCTTTTGCATCAGCAGGGTCAATGGTAAAAGTGGTTACTTTTCTGAAATCACGACGCTTTCTAATTTCACTTAATGAGATTTTCGTAGGAATATTATCGGCTTCTTTTTCAATATTTACGGGGAAACTAATTGGTAAACCAAACTCCGCCAAAATAGCGTGCATTTCGGTATTATTTTCCCCCGATTTACCCAAAACCTCCGCTACGATTCCTTCCATTTTACGCTCTTCCTCAGCGTATTTGGTAATCTTTACGATAACTTTATCACCGTGTTGAGCGTTTTTGAGGTCATTTTTTGAAACAAAAATATCACCGTAAATTTTCTTGGAACTTGCCACTACGAAAGCGTAATTAGGCATAATTTCAATCGTACCTACAATTTCACTGCGTCCTCTTTTAACGATTTCTATGACTTCACCCTCAGTTTTTTCCGTAGGTTTTCTCTTTTTAGTTGATACCAAAACTTTTACTGTATCGCCATCAATCGCTCCATTCATATCACGGGCGTTGATGAGAATATCACCCTCACGACCTTCCACAACCACGAATCCGAAACGCACGTTCACATGTTCCATCCGACCTTCCAGAAATTCTGTTGAGGCATCAATCATGTAATGTCCCTCCGACATCCTGATTAGTTTTTTGTCTTTGTGAAGTTCAATGATCAAATCCCCAAAAAGGTCTTTGGTTTTACGGTCATGAATGGCAAAGGCTTTATGCACTTGGTTCAACGACCAAGCGGTTTCTTCGTTCAGTTGAAAGAATTCAAGAATTTCTGACTTAAATTTATCTTTGTATTGTTGTTCTTTTGTTGGTTTTTTATTTGTCATTTTTTGTTGATTTTATTTTAATAGGTGTGTCTTTTTCATGGATAACACATAAAAAGGCAATATTCATTCCATAAACTCCAAAATATCAGCGAGTTGGCAATTTAGTTTTTATATTTTTTACCAAAAAACTCCGAATGCAATTTAATCCCTTCATAAAAAAAGAACGTCTCGCCTTGAATATTATTTTTGCGGTTTTCATCAATCATTTGTTGAAGAAATGTTGGACTTGGGGTATATGTTCCCACTTTCAACAAAACGCCTGGTGATAAAATATGCAATTTTTCTTTCGGAATCTGTTGATTTACTAAGATTTGTATTTCCTTTTGATATTTGGCAAAATCATATCTATACAACTGCGGACACACCATATCCACCCAACCTTCCCGCACCCATGTGACCCAATCTTGCAAATATTGTTCTTTACTCCAGGGAAAAATACTCGGTGACATCGAAATTTGAATCTTTGGATTTACCTTTTTTAAGTCAAAATATAAGCGTTTTTGAAACTGATTTAAGCGTTCAGCTCGCCAGTTCACCCATGCTATTTCCATGTGATTTTGAGGAGCAACTTGTCCAGTTTCAGCTTTATATTGTTTCGTAATTGCCTCATTATAACCACATTCCGAAGGCAAAGCGGGCAAACGGTCATCTCCTTGAATGCCGTCTAAATCAGGATACTCTACGATAGCTTCTTTCAATAAAGACAACATAAAATCTTGCACTTCGATGTCAAGGGTGTTCATCCATTTGAAGCCATTTTTTACAACCACTTTTCCATCATTTCCCAAGGCAGCCCATTGTGGTTTTGTTTCTAAAATATGTTTACCAAACCCATTATTTTCAGCCGAAAATCCGTACTCAAACCACGCATAAACTTTAATATTTTTAGCGTGGGCTTCATCAAGCATTTCACGCAAAGGGTCACGTCCTGCCAGTTTTTCTTCGATAGGAATCCTGAAAGTTTCGCTCATAATTTTACTCGGATAAAGCGTTCGTCCCTTGTTCCACATTACCACAAAAATATGGTTAATCCCACTTTCTTGGCATACTTTCACGGCTTCCTTAATGCCTTCTTTTGAGTACATTACCTGACTGTCCACGTTGGTAATCCACACGCCACGAACGGGAACGAAAATTTTAGGGGTAATTTGTTGGGTTTTGCAGGAATTGATACTGAGAGAAAATAAGGTCATCAGAAAGATGAGTATGCGAAATTCCATGAGTTCTATTTGTTAATCTTTCTTAATTTATATGATGTATTTAGCTTCAAAACCACTCCAAATGTCCTTCTTCAACAACTCCTTTCACCACAAAATTGTCATCAAAAATGACTATGTTCGCTTGATAATCAGGCTTTATTTTGCCGAGATGATGCTCTAAATTCAATACTTGAGCAGGATAAGTGGATGCCATTCTGAGGGATTCTTGGAGGGGAATTTCTACTTGCTTCACACAATTTTTCACGCCTTGCATCATCGTAAGGGCTGAACCCGAAAGCGTGCCTTTTGTGTCGGTGTAATGCGTGCCTGCGTGAATGAATTTATAGTCGCCCGAAACGTCATCGGTAACGGCATCGGTAATGATGAAAAGTCTTTTACCCATCATCTTTTTGGAAATTTGAATACTGGCAAAATCCACGTGAATACCGTCTGGAATTATACTCGCCCAAGCCTCAGAATTATAAGCCGCCCCAACTAATCCAGGCTCACGACCTTGCAATTGCGACATGGCATTAAAAAGGTGCGTAACTCGCTTAATTCCTTGGTGAAAGGCATCTTGGGCTTGTTTATAAGTAGCAGAACTATGTCCTGCGGCAACGATTATATCACTTTCCAAAAGCATTTTTACCTGTTCATCCGTGAACTCTTCGGGAGCAATGGTCATGTAGGTAGGTAAGCCTTCACACGCTTGAATAATGATTCTGAGTTCTTCATTCGTGGGCTTTCGGATGAATTCTGCTACGTGAGCACCCCGTTTTGGGAAGCTAAAATAGGGACCTTCGAGATGTAAACCTACTAACCCCTTTCCCCCATTTTTGATGTAGTTTTTAGCTACCTCAATTGCTTCCAACATCTTGTCCAAAAGCACAGATGAAAGCGTGATTTGAAAATGCGTTGTACCTTGTCTTCGGATTTCGAGGTAGGTTTTACGAATAGTTTCCTCCGTAGTTTTTGAATTATAGAGACTTCCTCCACCGCCATAAATTTGAATATCTATGAACGATGGAGCAATATTAAGTCCCTTTAAATCAATGACTTGAATTTCTAAATCAAGATTTTCTTCGGAAATAAATTTGCTGATTTTATCTCCTTCAATCAATAAAATTTGGTCTTCAACGATTTCTTCGGAAGTGAATATTTTAGCGTTTTTTAGTGCGTACATTTTTCATTGTAGCTCGAAGTGGCACTTTGAGAATTTGAGTATGATATTCGTTCATTCTCGAAGTGCCACTTCGAGCTATATTATTACAAATCCACCATTTCAACCACAATTTTCCAAGCGTCTTTTGCTTCTTGTTTATAAATACGAAGATAAGTTCCAGGTTTTCCTCCGCCCGAAATCACGCCATATACACAAACTAAATCACCCGCATTAGACGAAATTGCTTTCAAACCCGTGTAAATCAGATTTTTACTGTACACCTTTTTCAAGAATACTTTTGTATTTTGTTTACCAATAATTGGTTTCAAATTATTGCGATATATTCTCACATTTTGGGCGAGATGCGTGTCGAATTGATTAAGTGAAGATTTTGCATTTTTCCAATAAAAGTGATCTTTCATAAAAACCATTCGTTCAGATAAAACCATCTGATTTTTGAGTTCATAAGGTTTAAATACCGGATATACTTCGGTAATATTTGTGGTATTTGGATTGACTTCACCGTGAGGAACTCCCATATCAATCGCCACTTTCCACGAGTTATCGGCTTGCTTTTTCCATAACCTTACGAAACTTCCAAACGAACTGGATTTTTCTTCGGCAGTAGCATTATGTAGTTGATAATTCCCGATAGTATAACCCAAATCCAATGAACCAGCAATTTCAGCAATAATTGGTTGCCAAGTAATAATTCCTTTAAAATCAAGGCTTTGCCAATGTTTTAAACCATTTACAGGCATTGAATTATCAAAAATAATTGACTCTTTCGACAAGTACTCCAAAAAAGCATTTTTTGTACCTTTATCAATTGAGGCTTGTGCAAATGCTTTTTCAGTTTGTATTATCTTCTGCAATTCCTCTTTTTGTTTTGCGTCTTGGGCGAAGAGTGAGATTTGAAGGAAAAGAAGAAACAGAAGACCCCCGAAGCGTAGGTCGCCCCACCCCCGAGGTGGAAGCTTGCTCAGCGTATTTTTATCACTGTCGAAAACTCCCCCATCGATGGGGGCGGGGCGACCAACGCTTCGGGGGACTGGTTTTTGATTTTTCATATCTTTATATTTGGTTAAATTATTTCCTCCCCGTCCGACTATTCCCGCCTTTCTTAACATTGCGATTTTTTCGTTCTCCGCCACTACTTGATGACTTCCCAAAACTACCTTTTCTTGCTTCTTTTCCACCCGCAATAATCTGCTTTTTCTGGGATGCTTCTTTCTGTTTTGCCTTTACTTTAAAATCCTTTTTCTCATGAAATGCACCCTTGAAATCGGGGTCTTCTTTCTTTCGTTGTTCATCAATTTCACGAAGCATAATTTGCTTTTCAACAAAGGGCGTTTGCAGAATTTCTAAGTCCGAAGGCAAAGCTTCACGAGGGATGGTTTGCTTTATAATTTTCTCAATTTTCCCGATGTGATATTCCTCCGCCTCCGTCATAAAAGTGATGGCTTCTCCCGAATGATTGGCTCTACCCGTTCGTCCAATTCTATGCACATAATCTTCGTAAATTAGGGGTACATCAAAGTTAATTACGTGGCTAACTTCCTGAATATCAATGCCTCTGGATGCCACATCGGTTGCCACTAAGACTTGAATATTACCTTCCTTAAAATCTTCCATTGAGTTGATTCTAGTGTTCTGCCCCTTGTTGGCGTGGATAACCCGAATCTTGTTTTCACCCACTACTTTCCTTCCTAAATACTTAAAAATGTTATCCGCAAATTCCTTACTTCTACAAAAAATAATGGTTCGATTAAATCGCTCGTGGTCACGCATGAGCATTCCCAAAAGATTGATTTTTGTCATAAAATTTGGCACTTCATACAGACTTTGTTTCACCATACTTGCCGTGGTGGCTTGGGGCGAAACTTCCACTTTATGCGGAAATTCAAGGAACTCGTAAGACAGTTTTTCAACCCGTTCTGGAAAGGTGGCAGAGAACAATAAATTTTGCCGTTTTTTAGAAGGAATTACCTCCAAAATCTTGCGAATTTGGGGCATGAAACCCATGTCCATCATCTTATCGGCTTCATCCAAAACTAAGGTCTTCAATTCTTTTACTGGAATTTCACCTTTCAAATAAATATCCATGAATCTTCCAGGTGTTGAAACGATGATGTCGATACCTTTTTGGAGCGTTTCAATTTGTGTTTTTGGACCTAAACCACCGTAAAGAGCCACGTGTCGTATATCGGTATATTTCGCTAAATCTGTAACAGCTTTATCAATTTGCATTACTAACTCACGGGTGGGTGCGAGTATCAGCACCCGCATATCCGTTCCCTGTGCGTACTTAACTTTCATCAAAATTGGGAGGAGATAAGCGGCAGTTTTCCCCGTTCCCGTTTGGGCAATTCCCAACACATCATGACCATTCATCACCAGCGGAATTGCTTGCTCTTGAATTGGCGTAGGTGCTTGATAACCAGCTTCTTCGATGGCATTTAGTAGTTGTCGATTGAGTTCAAAATCCTCGAAAGTCATCATTTTTATTGCTTAATTTAGGGGCAAAGGTACGCAAAAAAACCTCAGTCTTTCTCAAATTGAGCAAAGACTGAGGTCAACACTATCAATTATATCTACAAAACAACCTCCTCCTGATGGGCAGGAATATAAACATCCGAATAACCTTCTTTCAATAACTTTTTTCTAAAAATTGTCTGAACATCCAAATCCCCGTGAACCAAAAATAGCTGCCTTACTTTTGATTTATCTTGACAAGACAAAAATTGTATTATTTCTTGGTAATCCGCATGAGCTGAGAAGGAATCCATCACAAATACTTGGGCATTTACATCTAACTCCTTGCCAAAAATGATCACCTTTTTATTACCCGCTTTCAGTTGTCCTCCCAAACTATTTGGTGTGGTATAACCCACCAAAAGCACTGCACAATTTGGGTCTTCTACGTGATTGGCGATATGATGTTTTATCCGCCCTGCCTCTGCCATTCCCGATGAAGAAATGATGATACAAGGTTCTTTCAACTCATTTAATTTCTTTGAATCCTCCGTTGCTGAAATGTAATATAAATTTGGGAATCCGAAGGCATTACCATCTCCTCTTTTCAAATAATCCAATACTTCGGGATTAAAACATTCAGGATGATTTTTCATGATTTGTGTCGCATTTACCGATAAAGGAGAATCCACAAAAACCTTGATTAAAGGCAATTTACCTTCATCTTGTAATTGGTCGAGGGCATAAACCAATTCCTGCGTGCGGTCAATTGAAAAGGCTGGGATTAATAATTTGCCCTTCTTTTCTACGCAAATTTCTTGAACAATTGCTAATAAATGAGCTTTCACGTCAAGCTCTGTTTCGTGTAATTTTGTCCCGTAAGTTGATTCACAAATGATATAGTCAGCTTGTGGAAAGGCTTCGGGAGATTTTAATATTTTATCATTCGGACGACCAATATCTCCTGAGAAAAACAGCTTAATTTCTTCATTATTTTCTTTAATAGTAAGTGAAATTGCGGCAGAACCCAAGATATGTCCAGTATCGGTAAAATAAATACTTACTTCATCATTTAACCAAAATATTTCTCTGAAATTAACGGCTTCCATCTGACTAAGCGTTTGTTCAACATCCTCTTGTGAATATAAATTTTCTAAGATTGGCTCGCCCCGTTTTACTCTTCTTTTATTGATTCGTTCCAAGTCACTTTCTTGAATTCGGGCGGAATCTCCCAAAAGAATAGCACATAAATCTTTGGTAGCAGAGGTGCAAAATATTTTACCGCTATATCCTTTCTTAATTAATCTTGGGAGTAATCCTGTGTGGTCAATGTGTGCGTGAGATAAAACTACGTAATCAATTTCAGCGGGGTTGAAGGCAAAATTTTGATTCAAATCTTGGGTATTTATGCCCTGAAATAAACCGCAATCTAACAAAATTTTTGTGCCTTTTTCAGTAATTATTAAATGCTTTGAGCCAGTAACTTGTTGAGCCGCCCCGTGAAATTGTATCTTCATCTTGTGATTTTTGTTTGAAGTTGCAATGTAACACACACTTCAGTTTGTACAAATAAATTACAGACTGAAGTCTGTCTTATGTTTTAGAAATTGCAAGTTACCATTTTTCAAAAACTTATTACTAAATTGTTATGCAAGCATACTATTTTGTATATTTGGAAACATTTAATTAAAAAAAACCTTAATTATAAATATGAATACAATGACATTGGAAGGTTTAAACCTTGATTTAACCGAAGAACATTTGGCAGTTCAACAAGCTGCCCGTGATTTTGCCCAAACAGAATTGTTGCCTGGGGTAATTGAACGTGATGATAAAGAACATTTTCCAGAAGAATTAATCCGCAAGATGGGTGAATTGGGTTTTTTGGGCATGATGGTTTCCCCTGAATATGGCGGTGGAGGTATGGATACCGTTTCGTATGTATTAGCAATGGAAGAACTTTCCAAAGTGGATGCCTCAGCTTCGGTAATTGTTTCAGTGAATAATTCGCTGGTTTGTTACGGCATTGAACATTACGGAAACGAAGAGCAAAAACAGAAATATCTTATGCCCTTAGCAACGGGTGAAATGGTGGGTGCTTTTGCGTTATCTGAACCCGAAGCTGGCTCAGATGCAACTTCTCAACAAACAACCGCTGAAGACATGGGCGACCATTATTTATTGAACGGAACAAAAAACTGGATTACAAATGGCGGTCGTGCGGGCGTATATTTAGTGATGGCACAAACCCACCCAGCATTGGGGCATAAAGGAATAAATTGCCTAATTGTGGAGAAAGGAATGCCAGGATTTCAGATTGGCAAAAAAGAGCATAAGTTAGGAATACGTGGTTCAGACACTCATTCTTTGATGTTTACGGACGTGAAAGTACCGAAAGAAAATAGAATTGGAGCGGATGGTTTTGGGTTTAAATTTGCCATGTCCACCCTCAATGGCGGGCGAATTGGCATTGCGGCTCAAGCATTAGGAATTGCTTCGGGGGCGTATGAATTATCGGTAAAATATTCCAAAGAAAGAAAATCTTTTGGTAAACCAATCTGCGAACATCAGGCAATTCAGTTCAAACTTTCGGATATGGCAACATCAATTGAGGCGGCTCGTTTGTTGTGTTTTAAGGCAGCTTTGGATAAAGATAATCATCGTGATTACGTTAAATCGGCAGCAATGGCGAAGTTATTTTGTTCACAAGTGGCAATGGACACAACCATTGAGGCGGTGCAAGTTCACGGTGGATATGGTTTTGTTAAGGAATTTCACGTAGAAAGATTAATGCGTGACGCCAAAATTACGCAAATTTATGAAGGCACTTCCGAGATTCAGAAAATGGTAATTGCGAGGGAAATTTTGAGATAGGTTTTTGGGTCACAGAGTTTCACTGAGTTTTTTTATCTGGGCGACCCCGTCTGAATTTTAATAAATTATAGCAACAAAAAAGCGGTTCAAGTTCATAGCTTGAACCGCTTTTTTGTTGTATTACAATTATATTCATTTAAGATTTCTAAAACTTTCTTACATTTCTCCTTATTTCCTTCCTCCTCACGAAGTAACATTCTTTTAAAACTACAAATATTATTTTTCAAAAAAGTGTAGTTTGCAAAAGCCCATTCTTAGGATATTACAATAAATAATCTTCCAAAATAAGCCTATCCGTTAGATAAGTATTTAATTCTTTTTTTAATTATATTTTGGAATTTTACATAGATTTATTAGTTTTGTCCTAAATTTGTTACAATACAACTAAAAATAATTAAAAAAAGCCGCAAAGATGGAAGATTATAATAAGATAATTGAGTCGCTCGGTGTGAAGTTTATAAAGTCACGCAACATTAGAATATTACAACCTATCCGTATTAAGAATTTCTACGACGTAGAGAACACACTCTTGATATTGTACAACGGTGATGTATCTTTTGGTGAGGAAGCGGTTCATGCAGAAGTTGGGGATATGCTATTTATTCCTGGTGGGAAAATGCTTTCGGTTACTTATGGAAATTCTGAAAAACCCAAAGCAATTTCAAACGAAGAGTTTATGACTCATCGTGAACTATATTTTGAGCCAAATCTCGAACCTGAAAGAATTGGTCATATCGAAAATTCTTTTGGTATGGTAGCTTTTGAAGCAAAGGTCTTTGACTCAGTAAATTTCTTCACTTCGCTCGACATTCCTCCTTTCTTGATCAAGAAAGATGATAAATTAGCCTTCATGTTAGCTGAGATTTTGAAGGAAGATATGACCGAAGATTTAGGAAAAGGACGTATCATCAAGATAAAAACCGAAGAAATCGTCATTGAGATTATTCGTTACATTATCAGAAATCGTTTGTTCGTTGAGCAATTAGCCACCAACAGTACGTATTTCAAAGACCCACGACTGATTGATATTTTTGCTTACATTAAAGATAATATTGGTGGAGATTTGTCAAATAAAGTGTTGGCAAACGTTGCGAACGTATCGGAAGATTATGTTGGTCAATATTTTAAAATGTTAACAGGAATCAATCCACAGGATTACATTGAATACCAAAGAATGGAAGCAGCGGTTGGATTGTTGAGAACTTCTAAGAAATCTATTCGTGCGATTGGTGCCGACGTGGGATATAAAGATACTGCCTATTTCTGTCGTCGTTTCAAAATGATGTTCGGAATTCCAGCGGGAAAGATGCGTAGAAGAGAGTCGTTGATGAATTTGTAGAAGAAGGGGTTTTAGGGTTAGGGATTAGGAGTTAGAAGCGTGCGTAAAACACATTTATTTTCCTAAATTTTTAATCAAAATAATAATTAAAAGCCTAATTCATCTATGAATTAGGCTTTTTCTTTTTAAGAAATAACACGAAAAATATATTAGAAATGGGGATTGAGTTTTTAATACTACCACCTAATCCCCAACCCCTAATACCTAAAAATGAAAACAGTAATCATAAAATATAACGCTGGAAACGTGCAATCGGTCATGTATGCCTTAGATAGAATTGGCGTGAGTTATCTTTGGACTGACGATGAAGCCGAAATTCGTTCTGCCGACCGAGTGATTTTTCCAGGTGTGGGCGAGGCAAGCACCGCCATGAGTTATTTACGTGAAAAAGGCTTGGATAAAGTTATTCCAACGCTCACACAACCCGTTTTGGGTACGTGCGTAGGAATGCAATTGATGTGTCGTCATTCCGAAGAAAATGATACAACTTGCATGGGAATTTTTGATATTGATGTAAAACGGTTTCAGTCAGACACTTGCAAAGTTCCGCACGTGGGTTGGAATAATATTTACGATTTCAAAAATAACCTGACAGCGGGTTTACAAGAAAGTAGTTTCATGTATTTTGTCCATAGTTATTATGCTGAAATGAGTGAATATACCGTTGCAACTTGTGATTATATTCAACCTTTTTCAGCCATGTTGCAGAAGGATAATTTCTATGCCGCCCAGTTTCATACGGAAATTAGTGGGAAGGAGGGGCAGAGGATTATTGAGAATTTTTTGAAGGTTATCTAAACCAATCCGCTCTCCATTTTCCACTTTTCCAAACGATTATCCATTACCTTAAACCAAAGCGGAGGAATCATTGCCATCATCATCATGGCTGGATAACCCTGTGGCATTTGTGGGCTTTCATCAAAATGTCTTAACACTTGGTAACGACGGCTGGCATTAGCGTGATGGTCGGAGTGGCGTTGAAGTTGAAAAAGATAAAAATTCGTAATCAAATAATTTGAATTCCACGAATGGAGAGGGTTTACCCGCTCAAAACGTCCATTTCCAATTTCATTTCTGACGATGCCGTAGTGTTCGATATAATTAACGACTTCTAATAATGAAAAGCCTAAAATACCTTGTATGAAGAAGAAAACAGGCACATTCCAAGATAACGATCCTGTGAAGAAGTAGAGACTCACCATTAAGAATCCGCAGAAAATGAATGGTAAAATTATGTATAAAATCATATCATTTCGAAATGACCAAACTGATATATTCTTACGTCTCAAACGCTCTTTTTCAATTTCCCAAGCACTCATAAATCCACCAATGACACTACGGAAATAGAACTTGTAAAAATTCTCCCCTTTGCGACTGGTAGCGGGGTCTTTTGGCGTGGCAACCCACACGTGATGTCCTTTGTTATGCTCAATGAAAAAGTGCATATAACTGACCGTCATCAACAAAACCTTTGCATAAAACTGTTCGATTTTTGTACTTTTATGCCCTAATTCATGAGCAACCGTAATGCCAACTCCTCCTGTTACGTTGGCAATTGCCATTAAAAAGGCGAGTTTGAAATACCACTCTCCAATATTTCCGTAGGCAAATATGTATGCCCCCCAAATGACGGTTGCCACTTGAACGTACGCCCACACAAAGGTTGTGAAGCGATAGAAACGTTCTTCTGAAAGGACTGAGACGGTATTTTCTTCTGGATTTACCGAATCTTTCCCAATCAAAAAATCCGCCATTGGAAGTCCGATGTAGGTGATAATGATGGAAGAAAAATTCCACCAACCGCTCAAGTAATAGCCGCCGATGGCAAACATTGGAATGGTAAAGGCTGAAAAGAAACCTAATTTTCTGAGGATGTTCATTTATTCAAAAATGTTTTATCAAACATGCTTAAAACCACTAATTCTTTTTTAGTTTTTGCTTGGTAAATTCACTTAAAACCAACCTGCCACTTATTTCTGCTCTTTCCGTCAATAATTCATCCCAATGGTCGGTATTTTTCCAAAGAATTTTTTTGAGTTCGGATAATGCTTCGGGATTGCAGACTTTCAAACGATTTGCCAAATTTTCTACGGCTTTATCCATTGCTTCGATACTTTCAAAAACTTCCACAAAAAGCCCTTTTTCTTTCGCCCAATCTGCCGAAAAGAAATCGTTAGGATTTAATGCCATTTGTGAAAACGCTGATAAGCCGATTTTTCGTTCAACGGCTGGTTCTATAACGGCTGGAATAATGCCAAGGTTTAATTCGGATAATTTGATGGATGCGAACTTTGTAGCCATGCAATAATCCGTTGCGGCGGCAATTCCGACACCACCGCCAACTGCCTTTCCTTGCACTCTTCCGATGATGATTTTAGGACATTTTCGGATAGAATTAATAATTTTTGCAAATCCATTAAAAAATATTTTACCCAATTTTTCGTCCTTAATTTGTAATAACTGGTCAAAATCTGCTCCCGAACAAAAAGTACGTTCCCCGCCACTTTGCAGAATAATCACTTGTATGTCTGAACGTTTTCCCAACGTTTCTATCGTCATTGTCAATTCTTCCAATAATTTGATTGGCATAGAATTAGTGGGAGAATTGTTAAAAATGACCTTTACCACTCCTTCTTGACCCTCCTCCACAACAATTGACCCCAATGAAATAGCTTGCATAATGAAAATATTTTAAGAAATTAGAGTATAAAATTAAGAAATAGTAGTGAATTCTACGTTATGAACTGTGAGTTATTGTTGTCACTAAGACATTAAGACAATAAGTTTAGAAGAATTTTATAAACAAAAAACTTTGTGCCTCTGTGATTTGTTGGCACATAATTACTATCATCAACAATCAAATTAAAATGTACAAATCAGAACAATTAACATTAGTCCGTCAATCTGCCAAAGATTTTGCCGAACGTTACATCCGTCCACACGTTATGGAGTGGGACGAAGCCCAGACTTTTCCCATTGAATTAATGCGTCAATTAGGTGAACATGGATTTTTAGGAGTACTTGTTCCCGAAGAATATAACGGAGCGGGTTTAGGATACCAGGAGTATGTGTCAGTTATTGACGAAATCTCCCAAGTTTGTGGGTCAATTGGCTTATCTGTTGCGGCTCATAACTCATTGTGTACCAATCATATACTGCAATTTGGGTCAGCTTCGCAAAAGGAAATGTACCTTCCAAAACTTGCTACGGGACAATCAATCGGTGCTTGGGCATTGACGGAAGCAAACACAGGGTCGGATTCCGCCCGTATGATGTGTACTGCTACAAAAGAAGGTGATGAATACGTTTTGAACGGTTCAAAAAACTGGATTACGCACGGAAAATCGGGTGATGTGGTGGTCGTAATGACTCGTACAGGAGAAATTGGAGCAAAAAATAATGCAACCGCTTTTGTCGTGGAACGTTCAAATCCTGGCTTGAAGTATGGTAAAAAGGAAAATAAATTGGGCATGAGGGCTTGCGAAACTGCCGAGGTGATTTTAGAAGATTGTCGAGTACCAATCTCGGCTCGTTTGGGCAATGAAGGCGATGGTTTCAAGCAAGCCATGAAGATTTTGGACGGAGGAAGAATTTCGATTGCTTCTTTGGCTTTGGGAATTGCCAAAGGTGCCATGTCGGCAGCCGCTAAATACGCCCAAGAACGCCATCAATTTGGACAGCCAATCGCCAATTTTCAAGGAATTAGCTTTAAATTGGCAGAAATGGCTACAAAAGTACACGCCGCAGAATTGATGACTCGTGAAGCCGCTGCCCTCAAAATGGAAGGAACAAATATGACAAAAGAGGCGGCAATGGCAAAGTTTTATGCTTCTGAAATTTGCGTAGAGGTTTCAACTGATGCCGTGCAAATTTTTGGCGGATACGGTTACACAAAGGATTTCCCCGTGGAAAAATTTTATAGAGATTCAAAACTCTGCACCATTGGCGAAGGCACTTCTGAGATTCAGAAAATCGTGATTGCGAGAGAGGTTTTGAAGGAATATTGATAGCTCATAATTCATGGCATGACTTTGAGTCATGCCATGAATATTTGCATAATTCCATGAATATTTGATTACACGCTTACTACCCCATAAAAGGCACAATTAATTTGAACTCGCTGCCCTCACCAATCTTACTTTTCAACTCAATTCTACCTTTATGTCCTTCCACCATTTCTTTGACGTAATACAAACCTAAACCAAAACCTTTTACGTCATGTACATCGCCCGTATGTACACGGAAAAACTTATTGAAAACTTGCTTTTGATCACGGTCGGCAATGCCAATCCCATTATCTTTTATGCTGACAATCAAGTCATTACCTATGTTTTCTGTCGTAATTCTTATAACTGGTGAACGCTCCGAATACTTCATTCCATTATCAATTAAATTATGAATTACATTTGTAAAATGCAACCTATCGGCTCTGATTACGGTATTGTTTGCCTTAAGATTTATAATTAATTCACCATTTTTTTCTTTAAATAATGGCTCGCAACTGATGGACAAATCTTCAATTAATTCATGAACTTCAACTTCTTCAAAATTCAATTTATCAATTTTTTGGGCGATGTTTGCGGTCTGTAAAACGGTGTCCACATTCTTTTTTAAACGGGCGGCTTCCTTTCTGATGATGGCGGCATAACTCAATAATCTTTCGGGCGTATTGATAATTTCAGGCTTCATCAAGACCTCACTGGAAATGGAAATCGTTGAAATAGGTGTTTTAAATTCATGCGTCATGTTATTGATAAAGTCGTTCTGAATCTCTGAAAGGCGTTTTTGCTTAAAAATTAGCATCAATGAATACACAAAAAACGCCATTACCACTAAAAGAATTGCCGAAGAAACAAACCAATTATTGAGGTCGCCCAAGAGCAAATATCTTTTATCGGGGAAATGAACACCAAAGTAATAATTATGAATGTTCAAATCAGGAAAACGATAATTGGCGGTTGAATCTGAACGGTCGCAATTTTCAGAAAAACAGACGAAAGAAGAGTACTGAATTCTATCTTTTATACAGTCATAAATTCCATATTCAAAATTGAGTCGGATGTCGGAATGAGCAAATTCTTGTTTCAAGAACTCTTCTAAAATTAAGTGATTAATGGTGTCATTAACCTGAACGGTGTAATAATTTGATTTAATTCTCTCTACGGGTTGCAATAATTGACTGTTCGGATTTTTGTTAAATTCCAATAATCTTTTACTTACAATTCGCAAAGCAGAAGTTGCTCGCTGGTCAAAATCACGGTCTTCGAGATTGTATGCCTGTCTGAACCAGTAATATTGCACGATAACAACACTTCCCAATAACAAAATTGATAAGGCTACAAATATTCTCAGAGTTTTTGCATTCATTATACTGTGGTATTTCTATCCTAATCTAACGTAGATGTATGAAAGAAATTGAACGTTAGGCTTTTTGATTTTCAATTATGAATAAATAATAACCTGCCAATATTCACAGCTCATAAATATTTGATGCTTAAGGTTATGGAATTATAAAGAATTTGTCGCAGCAATAATTCGATACTGTAAAAAGAGAATTCATATCAGTTTTACCGACCAGCTACCCAACAGATTTTAAATCGTTATGGAATTGCTATCTCGTCTATTTCTCGAAATAATTTTTGCGACAAATGCTTTATGGTTGCGTTATTTTAACCTATTCATCTCCTCCACGAACGCCCGAAAGGATTGTTGAACCAAAGAAAATGGCATTCAAAAATAGCTTATTTGTCCCGTACCAAAAAGCTCTAAAATTTGGATTATCCGTCATAACAATTACCTTGCCCGAGCCGTAACTTGTTGCCACAACCGAAGGCGTATTTTTTAACAATTTCTTGCTTTTTTCCGTGATATAGCCACTCACCAACGGCTCGCTTGTATAAATTAGCGGAGCATTATAAGGGTCTTTGATTTTTTCTAAGAAAATAGAATTGTCTCTAAAAACGCTCAACATTTGGTCTTTATACCCGTAACCGATCGGATGCGTTGGGTCAATTTTTACTTGGAAAATCGCCCCAGAAATTTGTTGCGCTCCTCTGTATCGTTCTGCCAAAGCATAAGGTTTTGAAGAAGATGTATCGGCGGGAATCGTTTTAATTTTCACGGGTGAAAGTCCTTTGGATGCTACCCAACTCACGGCATCGGTCATGGCAATTAATACGCCACCTGCCCGTACCCACGACTTAATTTTCTCCTCTTCAAGCGTGTTATAATCGCCACTCGAAAGAATCAAAGTATTATATTTTTCCAAATTCATGCGATTGGCTTGCGTAATATCTGCCATTGTGAGGGGAATATTTACCCGAGTATCCAACAAGTGCCAAATCTCTCCTGCATCGTTCGGATTTACATTTAATCCTGTGAGCATCAAGGGTTTGGGTTGTCTGATGGGAGAAAAAAGGCTACTGCCCAAGTCAATTCCATTGGGCGTTAAACCTGTACTTATCGCATAAAAATCAACGCCGTCCCGTTCTGCCAACGTTTGTAAGAGGGTAGTAAGTCCCTCAAAATTAGCTTGTTGGTTTGACCCCATCGTAATTTCAATCGTTCCGTAGCTAAATTCTTTTGTACCGCCCTCAATTACGCCCGTAAAGGGTTCAGTGGCTACTTTCAATTTATAGCCTTTTTTCTGTAATTCATACGCCGTGCGTGGGGCGAAATAACTGCTCCATTCAAATACATAACCATAATTACTTTTGCCCATTACTTTCCCTTTGGGGAAATCATTTTTCGTCAATTTTATTCCCAAAGTCAAAGACGTTTTCACTTCTGAATAAGGCACATTGAAGCAATGAGGCATTGACCAAGCAGAAATGTCGTAGAAAAGTGAGTCTTCAAAAGTAGTGCGTTTTTCAAAAATTCCCTGAATTAAACGATGCTGAGCTTGGTTTAAAGGAACAACGTATGACGAGCCTTTTTTGAAAGATTTTCCTTCCAAGTTTTCGTCTTTTGAAACTTCAAAGACATCAATTTCGTGCTGACGGAGAATTCTTATCATCTCCCAACTTTTTACGGGATCATTTCCACCCCCAAAAACGTAAGATTGGGTGGCGGAAGCATTTTTTTCTTGGTAAAAATTTCGCTGATAATCCAACAACTCCTGACGCATATTTCGGGCGGCTTTCAGCGTTGAAAGCGTAGTGGTAAATTGATTTCTAACGGTGAACGCAAAGCTCATATTTCCATTTTGGGTTTCCTGCAAATGCCCTCTCGAACTGGCTTGTTCAAACAAAATCCCGATTGAACCTTGGGCATCTGGAAACGTTGAACCTTTTCCATAATAAAAATCGTCATAACCTTCCTTTGTAAAATATAAAGAGCCAATTTTATCCAAGGCTTCAGCGTGAAATTTTCCGATTTTTTCGGTTAATTCAATGTTCTTTTTGGGCGTAATCGGGTGGGTACGAGCGGGAATTCCAGGCTGAAAAAAGAACGAAGAATTAGGTCCCATTTCGTGATGGTCGGTCAGGATGTTGGGCTTCCATTCGTGAAATTTCTGGATTCTGCCCTTACTTTCTGGGTGTTGGGTATAGAGCCAATCACGGTTTAAATCAAACCAGTAGTGATTATATCGTCCACCAGGCCACATTTCGTTGAGTTCACGACTGTTAGGGTCAGACACTAAATTCTGACTTTTATTGGCATTCACCCAACTCGAAAAACGTTCGCCGCCATCGGGATTAATTCTTGGGTCAATCAAAATAACAATTTCATTCAAAAGCGAATCAATTTCTGCTCCTTGTGCCGCCGCCAAATAATAGGCTGCCAATACGGAGGCATTCGTTCCGCTGGCTTCGTTTCCATGCACCGAATAACCCATCCAAACAACGGCAGGCATATTTTTGGTGTCTAATTTTGCCGATTTATCAGGTTCAATCAAGGCATGATGGTCGGCTTTGATTTGGGCGATATTGGCTAAATTCTTGGGAGAAGTAACCGTCATTAAAAGGAGCGGACGATTTTCATACGTGCGTCCGTACTCAACCATACTCACCCGATTTGAGAGTTCGGCAATCTTCTTGAAATAACCAATTAAAACATCGTGCTGGATGTGCCAATCGCCCACTTGATAGCCCAAATATTGCTGTGGCGTGGGTATTTTGGGGTCATACGTGACATTTTGAGGTAAATAATAGTTATCTTTTACTTGCCCAAAACTGAGTTGAGCCATGAATAAAAACAAAAAAGCGGTAAACCGCTTTGTGTGCCTCATGTTAGGTAAATTATTTTTCATTGGTTGGTTTGTTGAAATTTGTGGTACAATTATACGTAATGTTTTTATCTTATCAAATCCATTTTATTTCTTATTTCCTTTATTAGTAATTATCTGAATACATACTTTTAATTTTGCAAATCAAAAAAACTGAATTAAATTCATTAGGATTAATGATAACAAAATATATGTGCTTAAAAAAGTAAGAATAGAAAACTACACGAGTCTAAAAATAATAGTCATTGGGAAATTAGATGTTCACAAAAGTCATCAATATAAAGTTGAAACCAAGCGATGCTACTACGTTTAAGCCAACATAAAACTAATTTTTTCAATAACCATTTGAAAATTTAGGATAAACCCTTAACTTTGCAATCCATTCAACACGGGAATAGTTCAACGGTAGAATGCGGGTCTCCAACACCCTTGATCAGGGTTCGAATCCTTGTTCCCGTGCCAATGTTAAGTTCCAAGTTTTGGAATTTCTGATTTTAACTATTTACAGCGTTTTCGTAAATTGGTTTGAAATTTGAATTCTAAAATTCTGGAACTTAAAAGTTTATGAATAGCCATGAGCTTTGAGAAAATATCTCATTACAATTTAAAAACCATAGCTTACAGCTTTTAGCTCACAGCTAATACAACCATGAACAAAATTAAAAACCTTTTTGGTGATTCTTGGACAGAAGTTATGGAGAACGTAACTTGGCCCACATTTTCTGAATTAACCTCTTCTTCAACGCTTGTGTTGGTGGCATCATTGATATTTGCAATGGTCGTTGGTTTGATTGACTTTGTCTTCAAATCAGGCTTAGAATTATTCTATCAATCATTCTAATTGCGGATTTATGATTGTGGATTGCAGATTTTAAATCTCCTTGGATAAATATAAATGCACCTAAAATTGTGTTTATTGAATCTTTATTCTGAAATCAATTTATGACCATCAAATCCACAGTCTGAAATCGAAAAACCGAAATCAAAAGAATTTCGCAATAATATTATGGCAGAAACAAGCTGGTACGTTCTGAGGGCAGTCTCAGGGCAAGAAAAGAAAATAAGAACTTATCTGGAAAATGAAATTGCCAGACAAAGCCTTGAAGAATACATTCCTCAAATTGTTATTCCTACGGAGAAGATTTTTGAAATGCGTAACGGCAAAAAAACCATTCGTGAGAAAACACTTTTTTCGGGATATATCTTTGTGGAAGCTGATATTAAATACGGTGAGGTTGCCCACTTAATCACGTCAATGCCTGGGGTTATTGGCTTTTTGAGTTGGAATGATGGCAAAACCTCTAAAACTCCAATTGCCCTACGTCAAGGAGAAATTACTCGTATTTTGGGCAGAATTGATGAAGCCGCAACCGTCGAGGAAGCCTCTTCAACAAGTTTCTCAAAGGGCGAAACCATTCAAGTAATTGATGGTCCATTCTCTGGTTTTGAAGGAACAGTTGAAGAGATTTTTGATGATAAGAAGAAATTGAACGTAATGGTTAAAATCTTTGGTAGAAATACACCAGTAGAATTAAACTATTCACAGGTGGAAAAATAGTTTGAATTCGTAAAGTTATGAGTAAGAAGGAGTGCATTCAAGAGAGTGTACTCCTTTTTTAATTCCAATTATCGAACTTGAAAACACTTGAACATTGTTAGTTAAATATTGAATGTTGATAATTTTAATAATAATATGTTAAGAAGACCCCGCAGAAATCGCCAGTCGGCTGCCGTCCGTGCGATGGTGGAAGAGACAACCCTTTCAGTCAATGATTTTATTTATCCGATGTTTGTCATGGAAGGCAACAATCTGACTTCGGAAGTGAAATCTATGCCCAATATTTTTAGGTATTCATTGAATAAATTATTAGAGGAAATCAGCATAGTTGAAGATTTGGGCATTCGTTCAATTGCTCTTTTTCCGCTACTTTCGGAAGATAAAAAAGACAAATTTGCTTCTGAAAGTCATCGTCAGGGCAGTTTATATTTAGAATCTATTAATCAAATCAAAAATAAATTTCCAGCAATTGCCTTGATGACGGATGTGGCAATGGACCCGTATTCATCCGACGGACATGATGGTTTTGTGGATGAAAAGGGTAATATTTTAAACGATGAAACCCTCCAAATTCTGGGGAATATGGCTCTCGCACAAGCACGTGCAGGGGCAGACATCATCGGACCCTCGGATATGATGGACGGACGAATAGGATATTTGCGTGAAATGTTGGATGATGAAGGTTTTATTAATACCAGCATTATGGCATATACCGCAAAATACGCTTCGGCTTTTTACGGTCCATTCCGTGATGCGTTGGATTCTGCCCCTAAATTTGGTGATAAAAAAACCTACCAAATGAACCCCGCAAACACTCGTGAAGCCTTAATTGAGGCGGAATTAGATTATGCAGAAGGTGCTGATTTTCTCATGGTTAAGCCAGCTTTGGCATATTTAGACATCATAAAAACCTTAAATGATAACTTCAATATTCCAATTGCTGCCTATAATGTTTCGGGTGAATATGCGATGGTGAAAGCTGCCGCACAAAATGGTTGGTTGGATGGAACAAGAACGATGGTAGAAAGTTTAACATCCATCAAAAGAGCAGGGGCGAAGGTGATTTTGACTTATTTTGCGAAGGAATATGCGAGTTTATGATATTGTAATGAAAAAGGCGAATACTATTAAATAGCATTCGCTTTTTTCATTACTTCAAAATCAAAATCTTATGTTTTTTCAAACTTCCTAATGTTTGAACTTCCAAAATATACGTTCCAAAATTCAATGTTTCAGAAGGCGTAATTTCCAAAATTGTTTGGGTTAACTTACTGATATTCAAATTAATAACTCTTCCAGTAAAATCCGTTAAGTTCAAACTTGCTTCATCAGAATCTTCTACTTTTACGTTGAAATTTGTTTCAATTAAAGGATTTGGAAATACCCCAAAAGCCACGTAAGCATCATCAATTACAACCGACTGCGGACGAAAAACTTGCTGTGTTCCATCTTTATCAATCTGCGAAAGTCGGTAATAATTTGTCCCAAATAAAGCTGATTCATCCGTAAAATTATACGTCTTTTTGAGATTGGAAGAACCTGCCGCATCAATCTTTACAATGGATTTATAATTAACCGCATCACGGCTTCTTTCCAAAACAAAATGACTACTGTTTATCTCAGTAGCCGTTTCCCATTTAATATTAACTTTCTGATTATCAGCGGCTTGCGTTTTGAAATAGGTTAACTCTACGGGCAAAGCTGTTGCTTGAAGCGTAATATTATCAAGTCTAAAACGATTTAAACCAGAGACTGCATCGTTCAATTTATAGATTCTAATGTATAAGTTTGGTCGGTTGTTATAAATAACTCCAAGCGATAAGGGAGCGAATGTATTGCAACCAGTTGGCGGTGGAGTGGCATTCAAATTGCCAATGGTATTGAAACTATTTCCATCTGTACTAACTCTAATATCAAAATTACCCAAGTCAATATTTGACATTCGATAATCAAATCCAAAAGAAAAAGGTCCAACAAAGCCCATCGTACTTGTTTGGATTTGTATGTAATCGTTTGTGTCCCAACCATTTGTAGCAAAACCCTGACCAGAACAACCATCATCGTAGAAGTTGGCAAGTCCACTTTGACTCAGCGTTGCCGAACCTGTTGTAGCCGTTAAAGGTGGAGGTGTTCCTGCATATCCTGTAAACTCAAATTTGAAAACTGTTTGTGCAATTGAATGATTAAAATTGCTAATTATTAACAAAAAAGTAAATAATTTCCCCATGAGATTTGACGGTTTACAATTATTATTGAACAAATATATCAAACTTAATACCAGTCTCAAAACTCACTTTTTTTTCACTTCCCTGCTATCCTTCTTTCACCGTATCAATAAAACATTTCACTTTTTCAGGGTCGGTATCTGGATAAACGCCATGCCCTAAATTAGCGATATATTGCTGATTTCCAAACTGTTGTATCATATTTCGAGTCTGTTTTTTAATTTCATCAAACGTTCCGTACAATACGCATGGGTCAAGATTACCTTGCAAAGTCTTTGAATTTCCAATCAATTTCCTTGATTCGGTAATATCCATATTCCAATCCAAGCCAATCACTTCACAATTCAGTTTCCCCATTTCTTCACGGGCAAAAAAGGCTCCCTTTGCAAAAATTGTTACAGGGACTTCCGTAATGGCATCACAAATTTGGGCAATGTATGGCAATGAATAAATGCGGTATTGTTCCGGAGAAAGAATGCCAGCCCATGAGTCGAAAACCTGCACTAAATTAGCCCCAGAGGCAATTTGAGCTTTTAAATAAGCAATGGTTGTGTCGGTAATTTTCTGCAAAAGTGCGTGCGAAAGTGCTGATTCCGTGTAAAGATATTTCTTGGCTTTCGAGAATGTCTTTGACCCACGACCTTCAATCATATAACACAACAAAGTGAACGGAGCTCCCGCAAAACCAATCAAAGGCACACGTCCATTCAATTCACGTTTCACGATTTTAATAGCATCCAAAACATACTTTAAATCCTCCTCTGGATTGCCCACACGCAGTTTTTCAACGTCTGCCATTGTGGTTATCACCTTCGGAAAAACGGGTCCCGATTTTTCTTCCATGACGTATGGCAAGCCCATTGCTTCGGGAACAACCAAAATATCCGAGAAAATTATTGCTGCATCAACGCCCAAAATATCAACGGGTTGAAGCGTTACCTCCGCTGCCAATTCTGGATTGGTTGCCAACTGAATAAAACTGCCCGCTTTCTCACGAACGGCACGATATTCTGGCAAAATTCTTCCCGCCTGACGCATCACCCACACTGGAATACGTTCCACTTGCTCGCCTCGGGCGGCACGTAATAATAAATCGTTTTGTAATATTTCCATAAAGTGTAACTCGATTCTCCAGAATCGAAAACGAATGCTCTTCAAATTGTCCGCAAAGATACGATTGAATAATGAGAATGAATTTGAATTTTGTTAATCAAACACAAAATGCTCAATTTTCAAGCGTTTTATAACTTGAATATTGAGCATTACACATTGAAAATTCATTTAACCTCTAATCCACCAAAACCCTTTCCTTTTTCTTCCCCAAAAATGGCAACCAACTATCTTCAATACTTCCCCCAAAATCACGCAAAAACATTACGAATGAAGGTTTATAGGGCTTTATTTTTATGTGCATATTTGCTTCTTCGGGCGTTTGGTCGCCTTTGCGAGAGTTACATCTTTTGCACGCCGTTGTTAGATTATCCCACGAGGTTCTTCCTCCTCTTGATTTTGGAATTACGTGATCGAGGGTTAAATCCTCCATTTTTCCGCAGTATTGACAACTACTATTATCTCGCCTAAAAATATTTTGTCTTGATAGCATCACGCCTTTGTAGGGCAAATACACATAACGGTGCAAACGAATTACGGAAGGCATCGGGAAAGACTGCGAAATAGAATGCAATTGCTCTGTGGCGGACTCTGCCACCAAATCAGCTTTTTTCAAAAAGACCAATAAAAATGCTTTGGGGATAGAACAAACCGTTAAGGCACTATAATCTTGATTCAATATTAAAACTTTCCGACCCATAATCCTGTGATGTTTAATTGTCCGTTATTTGTCAATCATTATTTGTTGTTTTTTGTCTATCTAAATTACTGATAAATCTTGTAGAAATAACGCAACGCCAAACATTTTTGTTTTACTTAATCTTTTGTTAATCAAAAGTTTATTATGAACTTACCAAAAATTCAAAAACAAACTTATGTCCTCACAATATTTCAACCAAGACCACCAACTTTTCCGTCAATCGGTTCGTCAGTTTATTGAAAAAGAAGTAATTCCAAATGCTTCAACATGGGAATCTGAACGCCAAATTCCGAAGTCTATCTTCCAAAAAATGGGTGATTTAGGATATTTAGGTATTAATTTTTCAGAAGACTACGGAGGAACAAATGCCGATTTATGGTATTCAGTAGTGTTCTTAGAGGAAATTGCTCGTTCCACGATGGGCGGATTTTCAACTGCTGTCAGTGTTCATCAATACATGGCAATCAATCACATTGCAAAAATTGGTAGTTCATTCTTGAAGGAAAAATACCTTATTCCAGCCATTGCGGGCGAAAAAATTGCGGCTTTGGGAATTTCAGAACCCAATGCAGGTTCAGACGTTTCAGCCATCTTGACAACGGCAGTTCGAGACGGTGATGAATACGTAATTAACGGATCAAAAACTTTTATCACTAATGGCACTTATGGAGATTTTATCACCTTAACTTGCAAGACAAATACTTCTGCTGGGACAAATGGTGTGAGCCTAATTGTAGTAGATTTAAACGTAGAAGGCATTTCTCGCACAAAATTGAACAAAATGGGTTGGCACAGTTCTGATACTGCCGAAATCAGTTTTGATAATGTGCGTGTACCCGTAACCCACCTAATCGGGCAGGAAAATGCGGGGTTTTATTACCTCATGGAAAGTCTGCAATTAGAGCGTTTAGTAGCTGCAATTATGGCAGTTGCGGGTTCAGAATTAAGTTTAGAATTAACGATTAAGTATCTCCACGAAAGAGAAACTTTTGGTCGCCCGATTGCTAAATATCAAGCCATTCGTCATAAAATTGCAGAAATGGCAACTGAGGTGGACATTGCCCGTGAATTCGTTTATTCAACTTGCTGGAAATTTACGCAAGGCGAAGTGATGGTAAAAGAATGTTCAATGGCAAAATTGTTCACATCCGAACTTGCCAAACGAGTAGCAGATGGCTGTTTGCAGTTTTTTGGAGGTTTTGGGTACATTGAAGACTACCCAATTTGTAGAATTTATCGTGATGCCCGAGTAGGTACAATTGCAGGAGGAACATCGGAAATCATGAAGGAAATTATTAGTAAAATTGTGGTGGACGGTGCGGCTTATCAGAAGGTTTATTAGGGTATAAGTTAGACCTCGGATGAAACCAACAAAAAAGACCTTCAAATCTTGAAGGTCTCTGTTTTTAAAATTAATCGCTTAAGCAATTGTAAGTTTTTTTCTACGGATTCTGTTAAAACATTTTTCAATCACCTGATAATACATTTTTCCAAACTGTTCGGAACACCACGCTCGCAAATCTTTGATTTCTTCAGTTAATAAAGTCTTAATTGCTTTTCTTAATTCTTTTTCAAATAGCTTTGCATCGAAGCTAACTTTTTCAAGAATTACTTTGACATAATCTAAGGTTGTCATAACTTTAATATTTTTTAAGTTTTAAGGGGAAGGGATTAATTTCACGCAAAAATAAAGCATAAAGTTCTGGTTATCAATACTTAACGATTAAATTAGTGTTAAATATTTAGGACTTTTTATTTTCAATACTAACCGCCAAGAGATAATGTGTTAAATGAATATCAAAAATAACGGTGAAAATTAAGAATTATTATATAAATATTTCAATATTTATTTGCTTTTTTTTGTGCTTTACGATAAAAGCCCAGCAAAATGACGACGTATCCTTAATAATCGGAGAGAAAAATATTACCCTCGAAGACCCATTTATTGTGACAGTCGTCATAAAATTTGTGGGTGATACTCAAACCCCTGAATCTACCTTTCCAGACTTGCCAAATTTCACCAAAAGAGGCTTTTCAAAATCAACCTCTCGCTCGTTTGTGAATGGGCAACCCGTCAGCACTTGTACGATTACCCAAAACTATGCCGCCAAAAAAGAAGGCAATTTGAAAATCCCAAATTTTAAGGTTAAAGTAAATGGTGTAGACTTAAAATCAGAAAGTTTTGTGGTAAAAGTTGGGAAACCTGCGAACACAAATTCTGATAAAAAAGTAGAAAATAATCCGAATAATAAAAACCCAAACAATCCTGATAAAAAAGAAGATTTTACGGATTTTATTGAGGGAAATACTAATTCAGAATTAACTAATCTTAACATAAAAGAAGATGCTTTTTTATCGTTAAACTCTTCAAAATCAAATCCTTATGTTGGAGAAGGCTTCACGATAACTTTTGCTTTGTATGTGGCAGATAATAATGCCGCAGAATTGGGCTTTGAAACGAATAATGGCGTTCAAATTGCAGCCATTATTAAGAAAATCAAACCCGAAAATTGCTGGGAAGAATCTTTTGGATTAGTGGAAATTAAGCAAAATCCAGTGGGGATTAAAGGGAAAAATTATATGCAGTATAAAATTTACCAAGCCACATTCTATCCTCTCAATAACAAACCCATTATTTTCCCATCCGTTGATTTTCGTTTACAAAAATTTATTACGGAGAAAAACGGGCAGAAAAAATCAAGTTTTGTAACTTTCACAACTCGACCTTTCAGAATCGTTGCCAGAGATTTACCTGCCCATCCTTTGAAAAATGAAGTTTCGGTAGGACAATTTTCATGGAAAGAATCTTTGGATAAATATAAAGTAAGTACAGGGAAATCAGTGAATTATCGCTTAAAAATTACGGGAGATGGCTACAATATAAAACTGCCCCAAACGAAAAACGATAGTATTTTCGACTTCTTCCCGCCTAAAATTGTGGGTAATGCAAGTCCTCAAAACGATAAAATTATCACGACAAAATCTTTAATATTTCAGATAATTCCAAAGCGGGCTGGTAACTTTGCATTGGATAAATATTTTCAGTGGATATATTTCAACACTAATTCTGAAAAATATGATACCTTGAAGTCCAAGATAATTTTGGGTGTTACGGGAGAAACTATTCAAACCGCAGATACGCCAACGGAAGCAAAAACGGTTTATGATGGTTTGGAAAATGAGGACTCTTCAAAAGAGCAAAACAACTTTACAAAAATCCTCAAAGATGAAGCTAACATCCTAATTGTCATTATGTTAATAGGAATGATTTATATATTTCTTCCTAATTCAAAAAGATGATTCCGATGTTCGGTTTTCGATGTTCGAACAACGAAAACCGAACATCGAATTATCAAGTAAAATAACCAACATAAAGATTGAAGTATTATATGAATGTTAGCGAAAAACCTAATACCTCATATCCCATACCTCATACATACAAAAATGAGCAGTACATACGGTAAATTATTCAAAATCAGCACTTTTGGAGAATCACACGGAATTGGTGTGGGCGTAATTATAGACGGTTGTCCATCGGGCGTAACATTCGATTCATCTTATATTCAATCAGAATTAGACCGCAGAAAACCAGGGCAATCTCGCATCACAACCCAACGCCGTGAAGCCGATGAATTTGAAGTGCTTTCTGGTGTTTTTGAAGGAAAAACGACTGGCACGCCCATTGCGATGATAATTCGTAATGAAGACCAACGCTCCAAAGATTACTCACATATTGCTCAACAATTTCGCCCGTCGCACGCTGATTATACCTATGCTGCCAAATACGGCAACCGTGATTATCGTGGAGGTGGACGAAGTTCTGCCCGTGAAACCATTGCCCGTGTAGCATCTGGGGCAATTGCGAAGTTGATTTTGAAGGAAATGAGCGTAGGAATCCAATCGTATGTTTCGCAAGTTGGAAAGTTAAAATTAACGACTCCCTACCAGCAATTGGATATTCTGAAAGCCGAAGAAAATGCCGTTCGTTGCCCCGACCCAATCATGGCTCAACAAATGTTTGACTTGATTGATGAAACCCGTAAAAAAGGAGATTCAATTGGTGGCGTGGTCAATTGCGTAATCACAGGCACGCCCGTGGGTTTGGGTGAACCCGTTTTTGATAAACTTCACGCTGAATTAGGTAAAGCCATGTTAAGCATCAATGCCGTAAAAGGTTTTGAATATGGAAGTGGTTTTGAGGGCGTAGAAATGTACGGTTCAGAGCATAACGATCAAATGTATTTGGATGAAAATGAGCGAGTTAGAACAAAAACAAATTATTCGGGCGGAATTCAAGGCGGTATTTCAAACGGGGAAGATATCTATTTTAGAGTAGCGTTCAAACCCGTTGCCACCATTATGCAAGACCAAGACAGTGTTGATGCAGACGGAAATGCGGTTACGGTTTCGGGTAAGGGTCGCCATGATCCATGCGTTGTACCACGTGCCGTTCCCATAGTGGAAGCGATGGCAGCGTTAGTTTTAGTGGATTTTTATTTAAGAAATAAGGCTTACGCAAAATAAGAAACTGCAATTAATGTTTTCAGATGAATACTTTATGTCACTTGCTCTTCAACAAGCTGAAAATGCTTTTGATGAAGGCGAAATTCCCGTGGGTGCATTAATCGTTTGTAAAGACCAAATAATTGCCAAAGGATATAATCAAACGGAAAAATTGAATGATGTAACAGCTCACGCAGAAATGTTGGCATTGACGGCAGCAAGTCAGAAATTGGGAGCTAAATACTTGAAAGACTGCACATTATACGTAACCCTCGAACCCTGTTTGATGTGTGCAGGAGCCATCTTTTGGTCACAAATTGGGCGAATTGTGTGGGGAGCATCCGATGATAAAAGAGGTTTTCAACGAGTTCAATCCAATATTCTTCACCCCAAAACCCAAATCTCTTTTGGTATTCTTCAAGAAGATTGCGAAGAAATTTTAAAGCGATTTTTTGTTCGCCTTAGAACTTAATCACATTTTTCATAGTTTGTGTTATGAGTAATAATTAATTTTTAATGGTCAATCGGGCGGCGTTCCACTTTCAACACTCAATCTACAAGTAATTTGAAATTTTTACCTTGAAAGTTGAACGCTGACCGATTGAGCATTGAAAATTTTATGAAATTAAAACGATATAAACTCAAAGAAAATGGCATTCGTATTAGACCCTTTACCCTACGCAAACAATGCGTTAGAACCTCATTTTGATGCAATGACTATGGAAATTCACCATGATCGTCATCATCAAGCCTACGTTACAAATCTCAATGCAGCTATTGCTGGAACAGATTTAGAATCAAAAACAATCGAAGAATTAATGGCTGGCATCAGCAAAGCCCCCGCCCCTGTGCGTAACAATGGCGGTGGACATTTCAACCATACATTTTTCTGGAATATTCTTTCACCAGATGGCGGCTCGCCCGTGGGAACTTTGGCAACTGCCATTGACTCAACTTTTGGTTCATTGGATAATTTGAAAGCAGAATTTAAAAAAGCGGGAATTGGACGTTTTGGTTCGGGTTGGGCATGGTTAATTGTGAAGGCAGATGGAACATTGGCAATCACTTCAACGCCAAATCAAGATAATCCTTTAATGGACGTTGCCGAGGTGAAAGGCACGCCAATTTTAGGTTTAGACGTTTGGGAACACGCATATTACTTAAAATTCCAAAACAAACGCCCAGATTATATTGATACTTTCTGGAATTTAGTTGATTGGAACGGAGCAGAGACTCGTTACAAAGCAGCAAAATAATCAACAGTGAATAAGTAATAATGAATAGTTAAGAGATAATAAATTTCAGAAAATTTCTCAACTATTCATTGTTAATTATTAATTATTAACTACTTTTGCAGTCCCAAAAGTATATGCAGGATGTAGCTCAGCTGGTTAGAGCGCTGGTTTGTGGTGCCGGAGGTCGTGGGTTCGAGCCCCATCTTCCTGCCAAAGGCCTTGTCGAACAGACAAGGCCTTTTTGTTGTTTATTGTTTAATTATGAATCTTTCTCAAATCAAATCGTTAGTGACTGGACGTTATCAAAAAACTACCTTCATCGTAGTTATTTTGATGTACGTTGTCGGAACTATTGGTTTATTGATACCTTCAACTCAACCTTATTTTAAACTTGCCTCACCGTTTAATCTTTGGATTTCGTTGATTTTATTGCTCCTGTTTCATCAGAAATACAGTAAATCGTTTACTATTACAATAATTGGAATTTTTTTAGCGGGTTTTTTCATAGAGGTAATTGGCGTAAAAACGGGCGTAATTTTTGGAAAATATTGGTACGGACAAACGCTCGGGACAAAAGTATTGGGCGTACCGTTAGTAATCGGAGCGAATTGGTTACTTCTGATTTATTGTTCATCACAAGTTACACACAATTTTTTTGAACTACTCAAAAAAGAAATAACAAAAATACCTCTGTTTGATTTTGCGTTTATCAAGGCAATATTCGCTGCATTCTTGATGATTTGCTTAGATTATTTGATTGAACCTGTGGCAATTCACTTAGATTTTTGGCATTGGGAATCTGAAAAAATACCTGTCCAAAACTTCCAAGCATGGTTTTTAATTGCATTTTTATTGAGCTACATATTCGTAAAGCCTGAATTTATAAAATCTAATCCCTTAGCTATTTTACTATTTTTCTTACAATTCTTTTTCTTCATTTCAATTAATATTTTCAATTTAATGTTTCCGTAACATAAGGTTTATTTAATTTCCTTGAACTTTTTGTTAAGGAGTAAGTTTAACAATTAATTAGTAATCAGTAAAATTTGTAATAATTGCATTTTAAATTATATTTTTCCCTTTTCAACCTACTTTTTTCATTTGAAGCAGTTTGACCTTACAAGAATTGTCAAGTAATCTGACTACACAACTAAGCCATGAGTACTTATTCTATTAAAGACCTTGAACAACTTTCAGGCATCAAAGCACATACACTTCGCATTTGGGAACAACGTTACGATATTCTCAGTCCTGACCGCACAGATACCAATATACGCACATACGACGACAACGATTTAAAGTTGGTGTTGAATATTGCTTTGTTGAAAGACCACGGATACAAAATTTCTGAGATTTCCAAAATGCTTCCCGATGAATTATCTAAGGAAGTCTTGTTGATTTCGGATAAACAATTGAATTATCCTGATCAAATCCATGCCCTAACGATTTCTATGTTGGATTTGGATGAAGAGCGTTTCGAGAAGATTGTTAGCACAAATTCCTTACAGTTTGGCTTCGAGAATATGATGATAAATATTATTTATCCATTTCTCAGTAGAATCGGAACGTTGTGGATTACGGGTTCAATTGGTCCCGCCCAAGAGCATTTTATTTCTAATTTAATTCGCCAGAAATTGATTGTGGCAATTGATGGGCAATTGCCGTCCCTCAGACCTGGGGCGAAGAAATATTTGTTGTATTTACCCGAGGGAGAAATGCACGAAATAAGTTTGCTTTTTGCTAATTACATCATTCGTTCGAGACAAAACAAAGTTATTTACTTAGGACAAAGTTTGCCATTTAATGAGTTGGGATTTGCTCACGGAATGCACAAACCTGATTATATTTTCACTGTAATTACGTCCGTTCCAGGGCAAAATGAAATTCAAAGATATGTGTATAAGTTAGCCAAAGAATTCCCCGATTCTAAGATATTAATGACTGGTTATCAAGTGGTTGGACAAGATATTGATTGTCCTGATAATGTTGAAATCATTACTCAGATTAAATATTTAATGGATATTGCTTCGGAATAGGGTCGTAGGTATGAGGTTTTAGGTATGGCTATATAATTCCCTAATTCCATTACCTCATACCTACGATCTCATAATTCATACCCAAATTAAACGAACTCACTCCCTTTCTTCCCCGCATCCGCCACAAAATTCTTCACAAATTGTTCCTGTTCTTTTTCACAAATCATCAAAACATTTTCATATTCTGCCACGATGTAACCATCTAAACCTTGCACAACTACTAACCTGTCTTTTGGGGTTTTGATGATACTGTTTTTCACGCCATAAAGCATTGTTTGTCCGTCCACCACGTTTTCATTTTCGTCTTTATCTGATACTTCATACAACGATTTCCAAGTGCCTAAATCCGACCAACCGAAATTTCCCATAACCATAAAAACATTGTCAGCTTTCTCCATTACGGCATAATCAATTGAAATACTTTCACAGGTTTTGTATTCTTCGTTAATGAATTCGGTTTCTTTGTCAGTAAAATATGAACCTTCTCCTCTCGTAAAAATCTCGTGAATGGCTGGACTTGTTTTGGCAAATGCTTTTTTAATTGCTTGCACATTCCACACAAAAATCCCTGCATTCCACACGTATTCTCCACTGGTTACGAACAGTTTTGCTAAATCTAAATTTGGCTTTTCACGGAACGTTTTTACCTTTTTTACTTCCTCCTCCGACTGTACATACTGAATATATCCGTAGCCCGTATCTGGTCGAGTTGGTGTTATTCCTAACGTTACCAAAACATCATCTTTTGCTGAGGCCTCAAGGGCAATATTAATTCGTTTTTCAAATTCCTTTTCACGCAAAATAATATGGTCGGCAGGAGCAATTACGATGTTAGCTTGCGGATTTTTTAACCCAATTTTGTAACACGCATACGCTACACATGGGGCAGTATTTCTACGAGAAGGCTCTGCAAGTATCTGATAGTCAGCCATGAAGGGCAATTGCTTTTTGATGATATTGATATAGTCTGTACTCGTTACAATGTAAATATTTTCCTTCGGACAAATATCTTCAAAACGGTCAGCAGTTTGTTGCAAAAGTGTTCTTCCCGTTCCCAAAACATCGTGAAATTGCTTTGGATTTTTGGAGCGACTAAAGGGCCAGAAACGTGTTCCAACACCACCCGCCATGATTACTACATAATTATTATTCATCTATTTCTTAAAAAAAGTTTCTACTCTATTTGCTAAATTCTCTCTAATATTTACGTAGAAAAAGTTAATGTCAGCAATGTGCCAACTTTCGTTTTTCACTAATTTACTACCCACAATATTTGGACGATTTATCCAAACCATGCCTTGATGATTTTGAGCATCCACGATATTTGGGTACATCGTGAATTTTGAACCGACTCCTCCCCTATTCAAACTTGCGGGGGCATAAGTCGAATCCAATGTCCACGTCAGTGGATTTGTGCTTACCGCAGTATTCGTCCCAAATTTATGCCACTTAGGATAATAATCTTTTCCATACGTATTCCAAGAAACAAAACAACCCGTTTCATCCCCCATTTTACAGGGTTTTATACTATCAAACACATTCGGCTGCGTGGCAATTCCAATAATATACGCCGCAACTAATTGCTTTTGAAGCGGTTTATTATCAAAAAATTCTTTGATTAATCTGGTTGCATGGGTTGTTCCCTGACTGTGTGAAGCAATTACAATTGGGCGACCTTGATTGTAGTTTTTGAGGTAATATTCAAAAGAGGCTTTTACATCGGAATACGCTACGTCAAGCGATTTCTTTTTATCATCCTTATCAGTCGTTACGTAAGCATGATAATTTGCTTGACGATAGCGAGGTGCATATATTTTCCCCGAACCATTAAAAGCTGATGCTTGATTGAGAATGGTGGAATTATCCACGGAAGTATTCATCTTACTATCGTTCACATCCGCATTCCACTCGTATTGACTTTCAGGCTGTCTTGTAAAAATGGTTGGATGCAGGAAAAACACATCAACTTTTGCCTCTGCTTGTCCATCGTTCAAGTTAGATTTTAAAGGAACTTGGTCAGCAGGGTCATTTTTTGTGGGAAGAGATGCCCAATTTTCAGTTTTAGAATAATCAGGAACCGATGGAATTAAATTTTCTGAAAAATGACTCTTTAATTGATAAGGCATTTTGTTACACCCTGATAATGAGACAATTAGAACAAAAATAGACAACAACAGACATTTGTAAGAATTCATAAAGGCATGATTTTTGTATAATTTTTTGAAAAAGTTGTAAAATTTATGGTATGCTTGCATAATATTTTAAACATTTAATCTAAATTTTCCAGAAAAAGTTGCAATTTTGTATTACAAAATTAAAGTATTTTAACCTTAATTCACTAAAAAGTCATTTTATGAAGAACTTTTTTACAAAACTCCGATTGAGTTTTATTGCCTCAATCATGTTGCTTGCGGCATCGTCGTTTGCACAGACTAAAATTTCGGGTAAAGTCAGCGACGGAGTCACGAAAGAATCACTAATTGGCGTTAGTATCGCCGTGAAAGGAAAAGTAATTGGTACGATTTCTGACACAAAAGGAAATTTTGCCTTATCAACTACCACACCAACTCCATTTACGATTTCTGTTTCAAGTATTGGTTACAAAACCCAAGAGATTGTTGTTTCAGGAGCTAAAACCGATTTTGACATCAAGATGGAAGAACAAAACATCATGGGTCAAGAAGTTGTGGTTTCTGCCTCACGGGTGGAAGAAAGCGTAATGAAATCGCCAGTTTCGATTGAGAAAATGGATTTACGTGCTATTCAAAATACGCCAGGAGCTTCTTTTTATGATGCTATGAAAAACTTAAAAGGTGTTGATGTGAACACCCAAAGTTTGACCTTTTCATCGGTAACCACTCGTGGTTTCAACGGAAATGGTAATCCAAGGGTTGTTCAATTGGTGGACGGAATGGATAATCAAGCTCCGGGTTTAAACTTTGCGGTAGGTAATATCGTAGGTATCAGTGAGTTGGATTTGGAAAGCGTTGAATTAATTCCAGGTGCGGCATCGGCTCTTTATGGTCCAAATGCCATGAATGGAATTATCTTAATGAACTCAAAAAGTCCATTCCTATATCAAGGATTAAGTGCAAACGTAAAACTTGGAACAATGAACGAAAATGGTCGTACAACCCCTTCAACGGGTTATACTGATTTCGCTGTTCGTTATGCAAAAGCATTTAATAACAAATTTGCTTTCAAGGTAAACGTTGCTTACTTAGAAGCACAGGATTGGCAAGCGAATAATTTCAATAACCAAAGTTTAAGAAATGGTTTTGGTCCAAACGCAGGAACAAGAGCAACCGACCAAGGTTATGACGGAATTAACGTTTATGGTGATGAAAGTGCTCAAGGTTTGAATTTCCGAACTGTATTAAGTCCAATTTTGGGAGCACCAGCAGGAGCAAACCCTTTAAATGATGGTATTCGAAATATCTCAAGATTAACTGGGGGTTTATTAACACCAACAGCTATTTTTAATTCTGTTTTTCCAAATAATACTGTTTTTGTTTCACGTACGGGTTACGAAGAAAATACATTAGCTGATTATACAACGAAAAGTTTGAAATTGAATGCCGCATTGCATTACCGTATTAATGATAAAATTGAAGCAATTATTCAAGGAAATTATGGTTTTGGAACAAGTTTATATACTGGTTCAGACCGTTATTCAATCAAGAACTTTACGTTATGGCAAGGAAAAGCTGAGTTGAAAGGTTCAAATTTCTATCTTCGTGGATATACAACCCAAGAAAATTCAGGAGATTCTTATGCTAACTCATTATTGGCATCTGGTATTAATGAAGCCTGGAAAAAGAGTGAAGCTTGGTATGGAGATTTCGTAACAGGTTTTGCAGGGACTTATGGTTTAGCCGCTTTAACAGCTTATGGAAATGCACTTGGCGGTGCCTTAGCAGGTGGTAGAACACCAACAGAAGCAATTACTGCTGCTAATACTGCCGTTGCTGCCGTTAGTCCTGCATCATTTTATGGTTCGGCAAGAGCTAATGCAGACAGAGGTCGCTTCTTACCAGGAACACCTGAATTTAACGCTGCCGCTGATGAATCAAAAGGAAGAGCAATTCCAGGAATTTTAGCACCCGCTTCGGCTCGTAAAATTGGTTCTAAGTTCAATGATAAAACTGCCATGTATCATTTGGAAGGAATGTATAATTTGACTCAGAAATTTAATGATGCTTTAGAAGTAATCGTAGGAGCAAATTATCGTAACTATGCTTTAAATTCAGGAGGTACACTTTTCGCTTTAGATACAGATGGAAAAGAATTTGATATTACTGAATTTGGTGGATATGTATCTTTGGGTAAGAAAATGTTTGATGATAAATTCAAATTGTCTGGTTCGATGCGTTACGATAAAAACCAAAATTTTGCTGGTCAATTTACACCACGTATTGCTGGGGTACTTTCTTTGAATGATAATAGCAACTTCCGTGTTTCGTATCAAACAGGTTTCCGTATGCCAACTACGCAAAATCAATACATTGATTTGTTCGTAGGTAGCTCTCGTTTATTGGGCGGTCTTCCATTTTTACGTGAAAGATATTTGAAAGGACAACAAACGTATTCACTTGTATCAGTGGCATCAAGTGGTACTGCACAAGCTGTAAATTTTGCAGAATATAAGCCCGAGAAAGTTGGCACTTGGGAAATTGGTTACAAAGGATTATTAGGCAAAAAATTATTCGTTGATGCTTACTACTATGCAAGTACCTACACAGACTTTATTAACGGTCAAGTAGTAACAACAGCAAGCAAGGCGGCAGATATTAATGCTTTAAATGTTTATTCAATTTCCACAAACACTTCGGTTGACGTAAAAACAGCAGGTTGGGGTTTAGGATTTGATTATTCATTGCCAGGAGGTTTTGCCTTGGGTTTAAATGGTGCTCGTAATGAAGTTACAAACCAAAAAGACATTCCTGCCGACCAACAGCAAACAGGTTATTCAACGCCATTGTATCGTGTGAACGCAAGTTTATCGAATCGTAACATCGCAGGTTCTGGTTTTGGGTTTAACGTAACTTGGAGATACCAAGAAGCATTTGATGGTCCTTCGGGAATTGCAAGTACATTAATTTCAGCCACAAGACAAGGTTATGTTCCACAATTCAATACGCTTGATATGCAGGTTAGCAAAAGAATTCCAAGCATCAAAACAATCTTGAAAGTGGGGGGAAGCAATATCATGGGTAATTCTTATGTTACTGGCTACGGAAACCCATCAGTTGGTTCATTGTTTTATGTAGGTTTAACATTTGATGAATTGTTGAATAAGTAAGATTTGGATTCGGTATTATATCAAAAAAGGGGCTTCGTGCCTCTTTTTTGTTTGATTTAATTTAAAAAATGAAAAAACTAATCATATTTTTATCCATTATAATTTTACTGATTATCAGTGGATTATTCTATTTTCGTTCTATGATTCAAGATGAAGATGTGCTTCAAACGAAAGACTTAATTCCTGATAATTTACCCAAAAAAGCCTTAGCCATATTCGCTCATCCCGATGATGAAATTACCATTATTGGCACAATGAGAATGTTGAAATCTCAGGGCGTTGAGACGGGTATTTGCTACATGACTCGTGGCGAAGCAGGTTTGAATGGAAGTATAATTGATGTTTCCAAAATCAAAGAATTAGCGGATACATCTTTGAATAAACTCAAAAAAGTATTAGGACAAAGACGAACGAGAGAGGTTGATAATGTTGCCAATATTTTGGAACTAAATCACCACGAAATGTTTGATTTTACAGATTCGGGAACGTCTGATGTTCCGCTGGATTCTTTGAAAAAAGTGGTTCGTTCTTTAATCCGAAAGTATCGTCCATCCATACTTTTTACCTTGGATGATAAAGTGGGTTTATACGGACATCCCGACCATCGAAACGTCTCAAAAGCGGTGTTGGAAGTATTCGAGGAAGACAAAGGAAAGCCTTACTTTTCACCCAAGAAATTGTATCAAGTCACGCTTCCGAAAGACATGATTACTTTTGCCTTAAAAATAGCAGATGGTTTCAGAAAGAATTATCCGAAAGACCCCACAAAAGGGCTTCCACAAGCAGATGTATGCGTGAACATAACACCTTATGGACGTTTCAAGCGTGATTGTATGCTTGCCCACGTGAGTCAGCGACCAACTTTTGATGATATGCAACCTGGCTTTGCGACTTTGCCACCGTGGATATATTTTCGGGTTTTTGATAGAGAATATTACCATGTAATTGAACTACAGTAATTAAAAAACCAAATGAACGTACCAAAACCCCTCCTTTTCCTCCTAATTTTCATTGCACAACTCGCTCATGCTCAGATAAATCCAGCGAATGTGACCATTGCCAGAGACTCGTGGGGAGTTCCTCATATTTTTGCCAAAACTGATCCAGAAGTGGCGTATGGATTGGCTTATGCTCATGCTGAAGATGATTTCAAAACCATCCAATTTACGCTTTTGGGTGGTAAGCAATTATTGGGAAGATATTTGGGTAAAAATGGGGCTGCCGTTGATTATGCCGTAGCTTTGATCCGTGCCAGAAAGACCGTTCAGGAGAATATTAACGCACTTTCTCCCGAATACAAAGCCTTAATGACGGGTTATGTGGAAGGCATAAATGCTTACGCAAAAATGCACCCGAAAGAGGTTTTGGTGAAAGGAGCGTTCCCTGCCACCATTGAAGACCAATTAACGGCTTCCATGCTTTCGATTGCCTCATTTTCAGGTTTTGATCGTGCTTTGCAATCTATTTTTAATGGTAAAGTAGCAACTTTGGAACAGTTTCGACCAAAAGCTTCCAATGCTTTTGCGTTTAGTTCATCAAAAACTACCGATGGCAAAACGTATCTAAACATCAATTCCCATCAACCGCTTGAAGGTCCTGCGGCTTGGTACGAAGCTCACGTTTGTAGCGAACAGGGCTGGAACGCTTTGGGAGGGCTTTTCCCTGGAGCAGCCACGATTCTACACGGTGTAAATGAGCATTTAGGTTGGGCTCATACGGTTAATTATCACGATAAATTGGATTTATATCAATTAGAAGTTAACCCCGAAAATAAAAATCAGTATCGGTTTGATAATCAGTGGCTTGAGTTGGAGGAGGAAACAGTGAAGTTAAAAGTGAAAATTAAAGGCGTTGTAATTGGGGTGAAAAAGAAGATTTATTGGAGTAAATACGGACCAACGGTTGTGGGAAAAACGGGTACATTTTCGCTCAGATTTGCTTCCCTTTTCGACATAAAGCCGATGGAACAATGGTATAAAATGAACAAGGCAAGGAACTTCACAGAATTCAATAATGCCTTGAAGATGACCTCAATTCCAGGTTTTAACATTATTTATGCGGATAAAGAAGACAATATTTTCTATATTTCAAACGGAAAAATACCCATCAGAAATCCCAAATTTAATTGGGAGGGAACTTTGGTAGGAAATACGTCCGAAAATCTTTGGGAAACGTATCATCCGCTCAAAGATTTACCGCAAATTCTGAATCCGAAAGCTGGTTATGTTTATAATTCAAACAACACGCCATACAGTGCCACCGCTTCCGAAGAGAATCTAAAACCCGAAAACTTTGATGTCACAATGGGTTTCGAGCGTTGGGAAACCAATCGAAGTAAGCGTTTTATGGAATTGGTTTCGCAGTATCAAAAAGTGAGTTACGATGATTTCAAAAGGATAAAATATGATTTACAGTTACCCGAAAAATTGAGCTATTTTATTGACGAAACTATCTTATATACTTCAAAATCAGATGATTATCCAAATTTAAAACGTACAATTGAAAAAATTCAAAATTGGGATAAACGTGCCGAGGCTGACAATCCTGATGCAGCAGTTTTCAAGTTATTTTATGATTATTGCAATGAAAAATATTACTTGAAAGATGGAAAAATCCAAAAATTAACCGTGGAACATTGTTTGGAAGGAATTAGATTTGCCCAAAATCATTTACTCAAAAACTTCGGAACGGTGAATGTAAAATTAGGCGATATTCAAAAGATAGTACGTGGAGAAAAAGAATTGCCAATTTTCGGAATTCCTGATGTGTTGTCAGCGATGGGAACTGAACCTTATAAAAATGGCAAATTCAGAGCAAATGCGGGTGAATCGTACATTGAATTAGTAAAATTCTCGAAAGATGCCTTACCCGAAATTGAAAGTATTAATTGTTACGGAGCTTCAAACCATCCCGATAGTCCGCATTATTCAGACCAAATGGAGTTATTCTCACAACAAAAAACTAAGAAAATGACTTTGGATAAAAATGTGGTCTTGAAAGAAGCGAAGAAAATCTACCATCCTTTGTAGCGATTAATGTAAGAAGTTTTTATTTTTAACTTAAACTTTATCTCAAAATTTTTGGTTTAGAATTAATAAACAAAAAAACTAAATTTCCATGAAAAAATTAGTATTAACCTTTATCGTATCAACTGTAAGCTATTTTAGCTTTTCGCAAAGTTGTTGTTCATCTGTTTCAAAAGCTGATTGTAATAAAGACGACATGCAGTTGATGGCTTCAACCAAAGAGTTTCAAAAAGCACACGATGCTCCGCTTCCATACACGCACGTGAGTATGGCGGGTGGTGAAATGATAAAATTCAAAACGCCCGATGGACAAATGGCGAACGCATTTTTAATTAAATCTGCTAAAAAATCTAATAAATACCTTTTTGTCTACCAAGAATGGTGGGGTTTGAACGATTATATCAAAAAACAGTCGGAAGCATTTTATGATGATTTGAAAGATGTGAACGTAATTGCACTTGATATGTATGATGGCAAAGTTGCAACCACGCCAGACGAAGCTGGAAAATTGATGGGAGGAGCGGACCAAAAGCGTTTGGCATCAATTATACAAGGCGGAATTAATTATGCTGGGAAAAATGCCAAAATTGCCTCGGTGGGTTGGTGTTTTGGCGGTGGATTATCGTTGAAATCAGCCTTGCTGGAAGGCAAACAAGCGGTTGGTTGTGTAATGTATTACGGAATGCCAGAGAAAGATGTAGCGAAATTAAAAACGCTTAATTGCGATGTTTTAGGGCTTTTTGCAGCAAAAGAACAATGGATTTCACCTGCCGTTGTAGCTCAATTTGAGAAAGATATGGTATCGGCTGGCAAAACGGTGAAAGTGAAAAGTTACGATGCTGAACACGCTTTTGCGAACCCATCAAATCCAAAATATGATAAAGTGGCAGGAGATGATGCTTACAAATTAGCAATTAATTATTTGAAGAGTAAGTTCTGAAAAGTTGGATAAGTTTTAGCAATTTAAAGTTAGAAAAGTTACTGAGACTCAAAACTCTTCAACTTCTCTAACTTTTTAATTTTACAGCCCTGACAATACCATTTAGCTTGGCTTTTTCGTTGTAAGTTGGAAAGCATAATTTAATTAAAATTCAATGAAAAAGATAATTTTGTTAACGGTTATTTTTGCTTGTTTTCAAATTGAAACCGAAGCGTCAAATAGTGTTTCTTGCAAAAAAGTGACTATTTATGAGAGAACAACCACTTCAAAAACAGTCGTGAAACGTCGTCGTAAAAAAGGTTTTCTTTGGGGTATATTTAAGAAAAATGATTGCGGATGCCCAAAACATTAAAATTAAATTAGTCTCGTTGATGAAGGGAGAAATCGTCAATGAGACATTGTGAAACAAAGTAATTGAGCAAACTTTGATTTGTTCAATCATTTTTCGCTATTTTTACACCTTAACTACTTTGTTTTCAATCCATTTGATGATTTTCTCCTCCACATGAAAGCCCTTCACGAAAAGTTAAACAATACCACAGACGGTTCATTTTTATTCCGTCAATTTAATCTTCCCTATTTTGATGCTCCGTATCATTTCCATCCCGAATTTGAATTGACACTTATTCTCAAAAGTGAAGGTAAACGCTTTGTGGGTAATCAGGTGGCAGATTTTAAGGACGGTGACTTAGTTTTATTGGGGGCAAATGTGCCACATTGTTGGAAGAACGACGGTATCGGAGATGAGAACTCTGCCTGTTCAATTGTAGTGCAGTTCAAGGAAGATTTTTTGGGAGAAGGTTTCTTTAAAAACGTTGAAATACAACCCATTAGAAGTTTATTAGACAAAGCAAAATCGGGCATCTTAATATCAGGAAAAACAAAAGACAGAGTGGCGAGAGAAATGATATTTTTACAGACCGTTCCTCCCTTTCAAAAATTGTTGGGATTATTAGATTTGTTGAACACCATTGCCTCTTCAAATGACTTTCAAATCATTGATAATCAACCCGATAAGTATGATTTATCGGTCTTTGATATGGAGCGAATTAACAAGGTTTATGCCTACGTAATTGAGCATTACACGCAAGATATTCACTTGGAAAACGCCGCCCATTTAACCAATATGACGGAGACAGCTTTTTGTAGATATTTCAAGAAAATAACGAAGAAAACGTTCTTGGATTTAGTTACGGAATTCAGAATAAAACACGCTTGTAATCTTCTAAATTCTACCGATAAACAAGTGGCAGAAGTATGTTTTGAGAGTGGTTTTGGTAATATTTCGCATTTCAATAAACAGTTTAAAGTCGTGACGGGATATAGTCCGCTGAATTATCGGAAAATGTTTTTGGCTACGATTTGAGTTTTTACTACACCATCATTAGATAAATATGATCTTGAAGCACTTGTTGTAAAAACTTCATATTATCCATATCCGTCTGAACGCCAATTACTTCCTTTACTTTTTGAGCAGCTTCCCACACTAAAAGGCTATTATTTTCATCTTTCCCTTTTTTCAAAACGGCTCTGATGGTCACCACGTCACGGTCGGACAAAAGAGAGGCTTCTGGAAACTTTGGGACGTAATTATCTTGTATTTTTTCCTGTTTCAATTGTTCTAAGCTAACGGTCTGCTTCAATTTTACCACGGCAGTTCCTGCGGCAATATCGCCTACCCGTTGTCCTTTTCCATTGACTGCCGCCATGATTAAAGCCACCATCGAACCAAATATTCCTGTATCCACCAACCTAAACATCCACCGCATAATATAGGCTCCAAGTGTGGGAGGAGTACCATCCAAAGCCAATACTCGAATATTCATAGCTCGTTTTCCAAGACTTTGTCCGTTCATAAAAACCTCAAAAAGTAAGTCATAAAGCATGACTGGTAACAACATAAAAACGAAGAAAACAACCATTCCTATTTTACCACCCGACAAGGAAGTGCCCATGCTCGAATACATGAGTACGAAAATCAAAAACCAGGCAATAAAAATAGTCCAGTCAATAATGTGGGCTAAAATACGGTCGCCAACGCTGGCAGGTGTGAACGAAAGTGCTACATTTTGGGTAGTCTGTATCTGAATTTGACTCATTGATACGGTGTTTTTATAAAAGTTTTGTATCTTTCCGAAAGATAAAATAGATAGCTGGTTTTAACAAATTCCAAACTTAATATACACCCAAAACCTCATGCGGGAAGCATTATTCAAAAAACAGAATATTGATAAATGGCAGATATTTGAGCAAGACACGCTCACGTCTGACCCCGACGTGCTTTCTGAACGATTTATCCAACTAACCGATGACCTTTCCTATTCTCGGACATTCTACCCAGAATCGCCTACTACGAGTTATTTGAATGGTTTAACGGGGAAATTCTTCGGGAAAATTTATGCCAATAAACGAGAAAAAGCCAATCGTTTTATCTTGTTTTGGAAAGAAGAGTTGCCTTTTCTTTTATTTAATTATCAAAGAGAACTACTATATTCTTTCATCATTTTCTCGGTTGCTGCATTGATTGGGGCAGTTTCGGCGGCTTATGATGATTCTTTTGCAAGATTGACTTTAGGTAGTGATTACGTGGATATGACTTTGGAAAACGTAGAAAAAGGTGCCCCTTTCGCAGTTTATGGAAGTCAAGACGAACTGAATATGTTTTTTATGATAACGATAAATAATATCCGAGTTTCATTTATTGTGTTTGTAATGGGCATATTTTTCTCAATTGGTTCGGGATATTTTCTGATTATGAATGGAATTATGGTGGGCGTTTTCCAGTATTTTTGCTATCAACACGGGTTTTTAGAAACGTCTTTATTAACCATTTGGCTTCATGGAACGTTGGAAATTTCGTCTATTGTCATTGCGGGTTGTGCGGGTTTAGTGATGGGGAATAGTCTAATTTTTCCAAAGACTTTTACTCGCTTAGAATCCTTCAAGAAAGGGGCAAAACAAGGTTTAAAGATAATAATTGGCTTAGTTCCTCTGTTCATCACGGCAGGATTTATTGAAAGTTTCCTGACTCGCAGACATTTAGGATTATTGCCAAGTTTGATGATAATTATTCCTTCGGGACTGTTCATTATTTGGTATTTTGTAATTTATCCAATTGTTTTGAATAAGAGAGGTATTAGAAATTAGGTAATTAGGGATTAGGTTTCACATGGTACGTAAAAAGCTTGTTATCTAATACTGATTACCCGCTTACTTAATCTCCAATCCCTAATTACCCAGTGACTCAATCCCAATAACTAACAATGCTTTTCAATGAAAAAAGATCCAATAATCCTACAACAAGAACGTGATTTTGGCGATAAAATAAACGCCAGTTTTACCTTCGTTTCCCAAAATTTTAAGACCTTATTTCTATCGGTTCTCTACTTCGCTGGACCTTTGAGTTTGATTGGAGGAATTGCCAATGGAATTGTTCAAAGCAATAATTTAGACTTTGCCTCATCGGGTGTAGCCAAGCCAAGAGGAACAAGTACAAGCGAAATTTTTGCTAATTCTTTTGGGGATGGTTTCACCCATCTTCTCACGTTAAACTATTTGATTGCCATCATTTTCTTGATTTTAGCTTCTATAACGGTTGCCATGACGGTTTTTTCATTAATGATGGAATATCAAGAAAATCCAGAATCATTAACTGTTGAACGGGTTTGGGCGAGAATGCAAACCATTTTTATACCCATTTTAGGTAGTTATGCCATTTTAATTCTAATTTTTATGGTAATTATAGTGGCTTTCGCAGCCGTAATTGGAGCAATGATAACGGGCGTTGGTGGTGTTCTTGGAGGATTTTTAGTAGGAATAATTGGCATTATCGGGTTTATTGTTGTGATATTTTTTTTTGTTACACTTTCCCTCAGCCCTGCTATCGTTGCGTATGAGGGTGTTGGAGCATGGGAAGCACTCGGCAAAGCAAAATTTCTAATTGAAGATAAGTGGTGGTCTACTTTTGGTTTGATCATGATTATTGGCATCATAAATTCCTTTGTTACCATGATTTTTGGAGCTCCTGCCATGATTGTTACCTTCATGAAAGTATTAAAAGTTGGTGGAGGTATCTCAGGAAATATTCCTTTAATTGTTACTACAGTGATTTCAACAGTTGGGCAAGTGATTGTATCTTCCCTTACTTACGTAGCAATCAGTTTTCAGTATTTTAATTTAGTGGAAAAAAGAGAAGGAAATGGACTTAAATTACTCATTGAAGGCATTGGACAAAAGAAATTAGATTTGAATGAAGATGGGGAATATTAATATATGGAGAGATAATTCCAGTCTGACGATAGTCAGACGAAAGAATATGTACAATAAAATCCAACGGTCTGGCTATCATCTGACTTGGGTAAAGAAAACCCTTTTATATGGATTAATTCTTTTTAAAACCAATTCCATTTTAGCAATTCCACCAATAGAAATCTATCAAAATTACGCCCAAGATTCTTCAAAAATTACCGTCAGAAAGCCCTTAGAAAGTAAAATGTCGGCTCTAAGGAAATTGAAAGATTATCAATATACAGCTCAACAATCACAAGTTATTGATACCTGGTGGAAACGATTATTAAGACGTTTTTTCGACCAGTTTAATAGTCTTTTTACGGGCGTAGGCAATCCAACCTTCTGGAAAACAGCGGCTTACGTTTTTATTGCGAGCGTGGTGGTTTATGTAACTTTGAAATTAATGGGCGTTGATTTTTCTGGCTTATACCGAAAGAAAAAAAGCAACCAAATTCCCTACGAAACCCTCGGAGAGAACATTCACGCTATTGATTTTGCAGACTCAATTACCGAAGCCATCGCTCAAAAAAATTATCGTTTGGCAGTTCGATTATATTATTTGAAAGCCTTAAAAGAACTAACCGACCGTGAAATGATTGATTGGCGAATCAATAAAACCAATCGTTCATACGTTTATGAACTAAATTCACCAACTTTGCGTCCTGATTTTGAACGCATTACGCTTCAATTTGAATACGCTTGGTACGGTGACTTTCCAGTGGATGAAACCCAATTTTTAAATATTAAAAATCAATTTTTAACATTCAGCGACTCTATTTTAGCGAACAGATAGCGAAAATTAACCCAATGAAATCATTAAGCATAATCCTTCTCGTTGCGTTTTTAATCAGTCTAACTTTCTTCTCTTTTAAGTCCAATGTTCACTTAGAAGACGATGAAGATTATGACACACTTAACTTCCAATCCATGAACATTTCGGGTATAAAACTGGGGACAAATTATGGAGTGATTTTGGAAAAATTGGGTACGCCCGACTCTGTTAGAAAAGAGGAAACACCTGATGCTCAGACTTCTAACCATTTTGAAATGTATTTATACGGCAAAGATGCTTTCTTCGTAGTAGATGAAAGTGTGAGCGGTTTTGAATTGATAACCTCAAAATATAACCTTCAAAATTTAGGAGGCTTAAAGGTAGGAGATGCCATGAATAAAGTCAAAAAACGCTTCCCAAAATCATACAAACTTCGTGATGTTGATAATACGGTTGATGATTGGGTTACGACCGTCAGCGTGCAATTTGGTCTAAGTGATTCTTTCTTAGAAATCACCGTTCAAAACGATAAAATTGTGGGTTTAGCAACGGTTACAGACGATGGAATGGAGGAATAATTAAGCATGAAACAACACCGAACCTACCTTATCATCTTATTTAGCACCATCATCGGTTTTATTTTATTTGAAATTTATAAACCAAAACCAACTGATTGGACACCAACTTTTTCCAACAAGGACAAAATTCCCTACGGTTGTGAATTGTTGTACAAAATACTTTCCGATGTTTTCCCAAATCAGAAAATTACGGACGCAAAAATGCCTTTTTTTAGTAAGAAAAAAAATGTAAAACTCCCTGTAAAAAGCAATTATTTATATGTTTATAGATACTTTCGAGCCGATTCTTTATCACTCGCAAAACTCTTAGATTACGTCCAAAAGGGCAACTCTGTTTTCATTGCTTCCGAAAACTTCTTTGGACTTGACGATACGCTTAATTTTCAAACTTCTTACGTAAAAGATTTAGCGTTGAATGATTCGGTAAGTATTAATTTTGTTAATCCAACCATCAGAAAATCAAGTGACTATGCATATCAAAAGCAATCTGCCGATACTTATTTTGAGATAAATGATAATACAAAAAGTAAAAATTCTTATACCATTTTAGGTAAAAATAGCAAAGGATTTCCTAATTTTATTCAAGTAAATTTTGGCAAAGGAACATTCTATTTGAATACCGTTCCGATGGCTTTTACTAACTTCTACATGGTGAAAAACGATAATTCAGATTACGTTTTTAAAGCCCTCTCCTACTTACCCGAACAACCAACTTTTTGGGACGAATACGTTAATGTGATGTCATTCGGGAAAACGGCAAGAAGTACCTCAAAATCTCGTGAAGCAAAAGGAGAAGAAGATGTGGAAGAATCCCCCTTTAAGTTTATTGTGAGTCAACCTGCCTTGAAATGGGCGTATTTTATTACGTTGTCTGCCTTATTGATTTACTTGATTTTTGAAGGAAAACGTCGTCAAAGAATTATTCCGATTATTGAAACTCCACAAAATACTTCATTGCAATTTGTCGAGACCATTGGAAGTCTTTATTATAATCAAAAAGATCATAAATCAATTTCGGAGAAGAAAATCACGCATTTATTGGCTTACATACGCACCAAATTTTACTTAAAAACAACTGAAATTGACCAAGAATTCAGAAACGATTTGAGTAATAAATCGGGAATATCAACCCAAGAGATTAATGACCTTTTTGATTATATTTCTTTTGTTCAAAATAACGATTACATTGCTGAAAACCAGTTGATTACATTGAATGGACAGGTAGAAAATTTTTACAGAAATTGTTAGACCACGGATTGACCCGTAACGGAGTTGGGATTTAACAGATTTACACGGATTTCAAGTAAAGTTGTAAGTTTAGAAATACGAGAACTTTACTACTTAACTCTCCGAAATTTTAAATTTTCAGGAAGTACTTCAAGTCAGCTATTATATATTCAATTTGATATAATCTTTAAATTTTATCCGTGTAAATCCGTACAATCCTTGGTCTAATTTTCTCACATATTTAATCAAATTAAAATCAATATAATGGAATTTGAATCAAGAATTGACCTTAGCGAACTACACGAAGCCGTTACAAACATCAGAGCCGAAGTGGGCAAAATTATTATTGGACAACAAAATACAATTGACCTCTTATTGACCGCCATTTTTGCCGATGGCCATGTACTTTTAGAGGGCGTTCCAGGCGTTGCTAAAACCTTGACAGCTAAACTATTAGCCAAAACCATTTCCACAAATTTTAGTAGAATTCAGTTTACGCCTGACATGATGCCTTCGGATGTTTTGGGAACTGCCGTTTATAATCCAAAAACGACTGAATTTGATTTCAGAAAAGGTCCAATTTTCTCAAATATTGTATTGATTGATGAGATAAATCGTTCGCCAGCCAAAACCCAAGCGGCTTTATTTGAAGTAATGGAAGAGCGTCAAATCACCAATTCTGGAACAACTTATCAAATATCATTTCCATTTTTGGTAATGGCAACTCAAAATCCAATTGAGCAAGAAGGAACGTATCGTCTTCCAGAAGCTCAATTAGACCGTTTTTTATTTAAAATTGTGATTAAATATCCAACTTTTGAAGAAGAAATAAAGATTCTTCAAGGCAATCATGAGCGTTCAGTCGGACAGGCAAATAATCCTGTTGCCATGGTGCAGGCCGTAATGAGTGCTGAACAATTGCGGAGTCTGAGAGCGAAAGTTAGATTGGTATTGGTTGAAGAAAAAATACTGGAATACATTGCCAAAATTACGCATGAAACTCGCAATTCAAAATTCTTGTATTTGGGTGCATCTCCTCGTGCATCGGTAGCTTTGCTAAATGCTTCAAAAGCCCTTGCCGCCATTCGGGGACGTGATTTTGTTACACCCGAAGACGTGCAGGAGTTGGCAAAACCAGTGCTTTGTCACCGCATTATTCTGACTCCTGAAAAAGAAATGGAAGGCTCAACGGCAGAAGATGTGATTGCCCAGATTTTGCAAAAAATTGAAGTACCAAGGTGATTTTAAGGGAAACCTTAGCTTGTGAAGATGGTATAAAATCCAACATCAAAAATCATTATGACAGATATCATTTTATTAATTGGTTCAATCATTTGCCTTCTCGTGGGCTTGGCTGGTGCAGTTCTTCCTTTGCCAGGACCACCATTAAGTTTGGTTGGACTATTTATGCTCCACTACTCAAAATACGCTCAATTCGACCGTTCAACGCTTACTTTCTTTGTCATTTTAACAGTTGCATTGAGCATATTTGATTATTACGCACCCATTTGGGGAACTAAGAAATTTGGCGGTACAAAATACGGTTCGTGGGGTTCAACGATTGGACTTTTAGTGGGACTTTTCTTTACGCCAATCGGGATGTTTTTGGGAGCTTTCTTAGGTGCTTTTATTGGAGAAATCATTGGCAAAACTGAACCCAAAATAGCCTTTAAAGCTGCCATTGGCTCATTTATTGGCTTAATTACTGGAATCTTTGGGAAGGTAATTTTGTGCTTGGCAATGATATTTTTCGCAGGATTTGAGATTGGAGAATACTTTATGATGCTGACATAAAAAAGGTCTGTCAAAATCATTGACAAACCTTTTTTAAAATCTAAACCCGACTAAATGCCCTTCTAATTCGCTGTCTCAAAATCGTGATTGGAGACATATTTTTCTTAGAACTTCTCCACCACAAATACCCAATAATTGCTGATAAAACATACGGAGCCATTAATAAATATAAAATTGCAGTGTTCAAATTGGAAGCGATTTGACTCCTTCCGTTTGAAACCGTACTTTCAACCGTCATTCTGCACATTGCACATTGAGCCATGCTTAGGGATGTGGTCAGGAATAATAATATGATGGATGCAAAAATTATCTTTTTCATAATTCTAATTATAATAAGGTGAAATCATCAAATAAACTACAACACCCGTTACAGACACGTACAACCACAAAGGAAACGTCCACTTCACAATCTTTTTATGTTCAGTAATTTGTCCGCTCAAAGCATAATAAACGGCTCTCAGAACAAACCATACAACCCCAATTGAAAGTGCGATATGAGATACCAACAGAACGTAATAAATAGACCTTAAAATTCCTTCGCCACCATAAGATGTTGAAGCATTTGAAACGTGATAAAGGATATATAAAACTAAGAAAAGAGCTCCTTGTATAAATGAAAGCGTCATCATTCTACGGTGCATTGCGATGTTTTTATTTTTGATAAAAACGAAACCAGCAATCAAAGTTATTGATGTAGTGGTGTTCAAAAAGCCAATTACGTGTGGCAGTATTTTCGTCCAAGAACCTAAGTCAATTTTTGTTCTAATTCCAATTAATAAAGCAACTGCTACTGGAATTACGATGGATAATACATTAACCAGTCGTTCATTTTTATTGTTTTTTCCTACTATTAATGAATCCATTTTCTCTTAACTTTTTGTGTCGTAAATCTTCAATAATACTCTAATTTCTAAAATTAATTTATCCACATCTTTCTTGTCTGTTCCATCATAAAAACCCCTAATGTGCCCTTCTTTGTCTATTAGTATTAACTTTTCGGAGTGGATAAATGTTTCATCAGGAGTCTTTACTGCTTTATCATATTCCGAAGCATCTGCCACTGGAACATAATATCCTTTCACTGCCAGTGGGTAAATTTGCGTTTTTGTACCCGTTAAAAAGTGCCATTTCCCTGCTTTTGCATCGTATTCCTTAGCGTATTTTCTTAACTCTTCGGGCGTATCGTGAGTTGGGTCAACGGAAAAAGATGTAATTTGTATTTCATCCTTTTGAGAAAATGTATCTTGCAAACGAGTTAGTTGACTCGAAATTTTTGGACAAATTGAACCGCATCTCGTAAAGAAAAAATCGGCTACGTATATTTTGCCTTTCAACGATTCGCTATTAAAAGGTTTGTTGTTTTCGTCCGTTAAAGTCCACGCAGGAATGGTATGGAAAACGGTATCCATTTTAGGCTGATTCCGCTTCGGATTTGGATTCTTACGCATCATTATGTTGCCCGTCGTGGAATCAATACGAGGAACTAAATAAGGCAATTCGTAGTGGTTTTCACCGAAGCCTTTGAGGTATAAAAAAATTAAAGCTGGAACAACTAATGCAGCGATTAGGATTCCAGCTTTTATAGTTCTTTGAGACATAATGTTGATCGTTGTAAGTCTTGTGTTCGTATGTCATAAGTAGTTAAAAACGTAAAATTTTTCTTCACGACTTAAAAACTTACAACTTTTAAGCTTTATCAGTGAGCTCCGCCTTCAAGAAGCAGAGCAACCAATAACCAAGCAATTGTAATTACTGGAAATAAAACTGCCCAAATTAATATTTTAACTTCGTGTTTCAAGTGCATAAATTCACCAACGATAAAAAATGCTTTAACAATTGTCATGGTTGAGAAAATTGCTACTCTATAATGATTATTCGGCATTGTGAAAGCAATAGCGAATTCTATCCCAGTTAGTACAAGAAGAATCCAAAATGTTTTCCAAATTGCTGCTGTCTGTGCAGGAGCAATTACTTTTGCTTCGGTTGCTTGTGTTTGTAAAGCCATTTTTTTAAATATTTTTGATTGACAAAATCTTTTTATGAGACAGGTTTCTAACCTGTCTATCTATTCTTACACATTCAAAATCAGATAAAGACAGGTTGGAAATCTGCCTTACTTAAATTTACACCAAATAAAAGAATGTAAATACGAATACCCAAACTAAATCTACAAAGTGCCAGTAAAGACCAACTTTCTCAACCATTTCATAATGTCCACGGCGTTCATAAACTCCCGTTGCGGCATTAAAGAAAATCAAAATGTTCAGAATTACGCCTGAAAATACGTGCGTTCCGTGAAATCCTGTAATAAAGAAGAACAAATCTGCAAAGGCAGGAGGCCCGTAAGGATTACGAACTAAATTTGCACCATCAATGGCATTCCCAGCGGCATCTTTTGCTGCCAAAGCCAATTCTGGACCGTGTATAAAGTGAGACCATTCCCAAGCCTGAGAACCTAAGAAAGTGAAACCTCCTAAAATTGTCCACAACATCCATTTTTCAACATCAGCACGGTCGCCACGGTGTCCAGCTTCTACTGCCAAAACCATGGTTACAGAACTAAAAATCAAGATAAATGTCATGATTCCTACGAAAATCAATGGGGCTTCAATACCGTGCAAAAATGGTAATGCAGAAAACACTTTATCAGGAACGGGCCAATGAGCAGTCGAAAAATAAAACTTTTCAACAGCACCTGTATAAGCATTATTACTGAAACGAATCATTCCGTAAGTCACCAATAAGGCTGAAAAAGTAAAGGTATCTGAAAGTAAGAAAAACCACATCATGAGTTTTCCGTAACTTGCTTTCATTGGTTCTGAACCACCCGTCCAAGTTAAATTTTCAGGAACGGCAGGAGCGTGTATTGCAGACATTTTTTAACGGTTTTAATTAATAATTGATAACAAAAATTATCTATTGAAATATAAAAATAAGAACAAATACAACCAAAGAAAATCTAAAAAATGCCAATACGTAGCACATAATTGGATTCTAAGCATATTCTTTGAATCAGCAGTGAACCTAAAAGCTGAAATCAAAGAAATTAATAAAACGACCAGTCCAGAAATTACATGGGCAGCATGAAGACCTATGAGTGCATAAAGCCAAGAAGCTGCAACGTCACTACCTGCAAAGTACAATTGGTTTTTTATTAAATCAGAAAAGCCGATGACCTGAGTCGTTAAAAAAGCTAAACCGAATACAAAAGTAATAGATATTGCTATTTTTAAGGCATTGAAATTGTCTTTTTTTGCAGATTGTACCGCTAAAAACATAGAAATGCTACTTACCAACAAGATTCCAGTGGAATACCAGAAAATTTGAGGTAATTCAAACTCGTGCCAACGTCCTTCTGCCTTACGAACTCAATACCCCGAAGTCCAACCCGCAAACATCATCAAAATGGCTACGATGGTAAGCCAAAGCATAAATTTTTTGGGATTCATCGAGAGCGTTTCTTCTGGCTCGTCGAGATTTATATTTACTAAATGTTCTGGTGTCATGATTTTATATTTTATCCATCAAAAAGGCAATTTGCACAATTGGTAAGTAAATGAACGAACCGAACATAAGCATAAGTGCCACTTTATCAGTTGGTTTTGACATTAAATAAAAGGTTTGTGATAAAAATAATACTCCACAAGTTACCGCAACAATTGCCGAGTTCATTCCGGTCATTCCTAATAAATGAGGAATAAAGCCACAGGGTACTAAAAATATAGCATAGCTCATCATCGTAATAGCCGTGCGTAAATCCTTGCGTCCATTATTGGGTAACATTTTGAATCCTGCCCGTTGATAATCTTCGTCAGCAACCCACGCAATTGCCCAAAAATGAGGGAATTGCCAAAAGAATTGTATGGCAAATAATATACCTGGTTCTAAGCCAAAAGCATTTGTTGCGGCAACCCATCCAATCATTGGAGGGAATGCTCCTGGAAATGCTCCTACAAATACAGAAATTGGACCAACTCTTTTTAATGGGGTATAAACAAATCCGTATAGAAGAAATGAAAGAACGCCCAATAGACCCGCTTTATAGTTAAATTCTATGAAAAGAATATAACTGGCGATTGTGAAAAGAATCATACAGAATATTGATGCTTCATACACGCTCAGTCTGCCTGTTGGTAAAGGGCGATTTTGTGTACGTTTCATCAACTTATCTAATTCAATTTCCTTAATTTGATTAACGATATTAGCGGCTCCTGTAATGCAAAAACCTCCAATACTGATGAGAAATAATTTCCACCAATCAATTCTATCTACTGCCAAAGAATATCCAAAAGCTCCAGAGAATGCTACCAATGCCGAAAGTCTAAATTTTAACAATTCGTAGTAGGCTTTTACTTTCGAGACAGTATTTATTGAGATAT
>JAYVRF010000159.1:0-20153 GCA_043756925.1 Arcicella sp.
CCAATCCTTCCAAACGGGTTGATACCCTTGTTTTTCAATCATTTCAGCAATTTCTTTGGGGCTTCTTTCGTCACTAATTTCAAATTGTTCTAACGATTGTGGGTCAACTTTATAGCCTCCAGGATTCGTTTTCGAACCTGCACTCATTGCCGTAATTCCGAGATTTACCACATTTTCTCTGAAAATTTCATTCTCTCTCGTTGAAATAGATAACTCTACTTCTTCATTAAAAATTCGATAGGCACAAATTAGTTGTACTAATTCCGCATCCGACATCACCACTTTAGGTTCGAGTCCACCCGAAAAAGGACGTAATCGAGGAAATGAAATGGAATATTTTGTTTTCCAGAACGTTTTTTCCAAGTAATTGAGGTGTAAAGCGGTATAAAAACAGTCGGTTCTCCAATCTTCCAAGCCAATTAAAATGCCCAAACCCATTTTATGTATTTCAGCTTTTCCAAGTCGTTCGGGTGTCTCTAAACGATACTGAAAATTAGATTTTTTACCTTTTGGATGATGCAATTTATAATCTTCTTCGTGATACGTTTCTTGATAAACCAACACGGCATTTAATCCTTCGGCAATTAATTCCGTGTAATCTGTTTCGTCCAAAGGCTGTACTTCCATTGAGATATGTGAAAAATACGGACGAATTAATTGAATTACTCGCTTCAAATAAGGTACGCCAACGGTCTGACTGGCCTCGCCCGTTACTAACAAAACGTGGTCAAAACCCATTGATTTTAGCACCTCTACTTCGGCAATAACTTCTTGGTCATTGAGGGTTTTTCGCTTTATTTTATTGTCGAAACTAAATCCACAATACGTACAAATATTTTGGCATTCATTGGATAAATACAGAGGCACGTACATCTGAATCGTTTTGCCAAAGCGTTTTTGGGTAATCTGGCGACTTTTTTGAGCCAAAATTTCCAAAAAAGGCATAGCGGCAGGCGAAATCAACGCTTTGAAATCTTCCAAATCACGTTTGGATGTTTGCAGAGCGTGTTGAACGTCTTGCGCAGTTTTTGCCAAAATACTCTGTTTGACGCTGTCCCAAGAATGTTGCTGAAATAACGTTTGGAAAGAATTCATCGTTATAAATTTAAAAATGCCGTTAATGGACTACTTGCCACGGCGTGGTTATTTATTGGAGCTAATTTGGCTTCAAAAGCCATTCTGCCGGCTTCTACAGCCATTTTAAAGGCTTTTGCCATCGTAACAGGATTTTGTGCTACGGCAATTGCGGTATTTACCAATACGGCATCTGCCCCAATTTCCATTGCTTTTGCTGCATCCGAAGGCGACCCAATACCTGCATCTACGATAACAGGAATTTTACTTTGTTCGATAATTATCTCTAAAAAATCAATCGTTCGCAATCCTTTATTACTCCCAATTGGCGAACCCAAAGGCATCACCGCTGCAACGCCTACTTCCTCCAAACGTTTACACAAAACAGGGTCAGCGTGAATATAAGGCAACACTACAAATCCCAATTTCACCAATTCTTCCGCTGCCTTCAAGGTTTCGATCGGGTCGGGTAAAAGGTATTTTGGGTCGGGATGAATTTCTAATTTTACCCAATTCGTCTGCATGGCTTCACGTGCCAATTGAGCCGCAAAAACGGCTTCTTTGGCATTTCTTACCCCCGAAGTATTGGGCAACCAATTGATACGTGGGTGGGTTAAATGGGCTAAAATATTATCGGTCGGATGCTGTAAATCTACCCGTTTAAGAGCAATCGTCACTAATTCTGAACCCGATGCTAACAGACTTTCTTCCATCAAAGCATTGGAACTAAATTTTCCTGTGCCTGTAAAAAGTCTTGACGTAAATTCTTTATTGGCTATTTTCATGGTTATATTTTATGATAATAATTTTCGCAAAGCTTGCGTAACTTCCACTGGATTTTCTGCTAAATTTATCAAAGAAGAAATGGCAATTCCGTGCAAATGATTGGCTTTAAGTATCGCCACATCGTTTAATGTTACTCCGCCAATCGCAATAATTGGTAGGGATAAATTCGCCATTCTGTATTGTTGTAAAATGGACTGATAGCCTTCTAAACCTAAAATGGGACTGAGATTTTTTTTAGTTTTGGTAAAACGAAAAGGGCCTAAACCGATATAGTTCACTTTTGCTTCATGCAAAAACTGAACATCTTCAAAGGTGTTTGAAGTGCCCCCAATGATAAACTTTCCGCCTAACATTTCTCTTGCTTCAATCGGCGAGCCATCGGTTTTACCCAAATGCACACCATCCGCTTCAATTTCTAAGGCTATTTGGGCATTATCATTGATAATAAAAGTTGCTCCAAATTTTTTACATACTTGTTGGGTTCGCAGAGCGGTTTCTTTCCAGTCAGAATACGCTTGATTTTTCACTCGCAATTGCACCCAATCCGCTCCGCCTTCGCAGGCTAAACGGGTTTGTTCCCAATGGGAAATATGGGTTAAATCTTGTGTAATGTAATGAAGGTTTGATATTTTCATGATACTATTTTAATTTGAATGATGATAGCCCAACAAACTATCATTGCTGCCTAAGAATGCCGTGATGTACTTCTTGGCTTTTTCACAGGCTTTTTCTAAAGGAAAACCTTTGGCTAAATTGGCGGTAATTGCCGACGAAAGTACGCAACCCGAACCATGTTTTTCGCCATGGATAATCCGTTTCGCCAGATATTCAACACGTTGATTTTGGTAAAACAAGAGGTCTTTACTTTCATCCAAATCACCATGACCGCCTTTCAAAAAAACAGCACAATTTTCGGCTAAAACCAGGGCTTTTTGTTCAGTATTTATGAAATCACTTACTAATAAATTCGCTTCGGGTAAATTAGGCGTTAATACATAAATCTGCGTTAAAATTGCTTTTAATATATTGACATTGATTTCATCGTGAAAATTGAAGCCCGCACTGGCTTTCAAAATCGGGTCCCAAATGATGATGACATCAGGATTCCAAGTCAACAAAGCGGTAATAATTATTGATAAATCATCCAAACTTTTTATCAAGCCGATTTTAACATACTCAATTGAATATTTCTCAAAAAGTAATTTCGCTTGTTTAATAATCAATTCAATATCAACCCATTGCACTGAATCAAACCGATTTTCGTGTTGTACCGTCAAAGCCGTACAAACACCCAAACCGTATACTTGATTTGCTTCAAAAGTTTTAATGTCTGACAAGAGTCCTGCCCCACCCGATGGGTCAAAACCTGCAATGGTCAGAGCCAGAGGTCTTTTGTTCATATTTTATTGGATAGAATATTTGTTAGTTTCCCGCTGACAGATTAAAGATTCATCCTATTTTCCAAACTGAACCCATCAACGCATATCCTTGAAAACCAATGGCTTGTATTGTTTCGATGTTATCATTACACACACCACTCAACGCCAAAACTGGCACGGTACTTTGTCGGTTTTCAAAGAAATGAGTCAAGTATTCTACTGAAAAAGCAGAGGGATAATCCGCTTTTGAGATACTCTGAAAAATAGGACTCAAAAAAACATAATCAGCTTTGCATGATAATTGCTCAATTGCTTCCAGACTATGCAAAGAAAAACTAACGGTCATTCCTTTTTTTTGCAACATTTTTACCACCGAAATTAAGGCATTGTCAGAGAGTTTGTGCCTACTTATTTCGGTAAAATGAACGCCTTTGAGGTTATACTTTTTTAATAAATCATGATGAGAATGCAACACAATTTGTTGGTAAAATTTAGGCGATATCCGTCTTAAAAACTCCGTTAGTTCTTCGCATGATTTCTCGGGTTTTCGTAGGTGAAAAATTAAGGATTTATCCGTTAATAATTGCTCGATTAAGCCTATTTCTCCTTCAAAATCAGTTGGATTCGAGATGATTATTTTTTTCATTTCTTACTATATATACACCTCCGAACCGGTCTCAATGAAGGTTTTTGAGCGTTCTGCCATACCTCTGGCCAATGCTTCTTGTTCGTCAACGCCCATATTATCAGCGTAATCCCGTACTTCTTGCGTAATTTTCATTGAACAGAAATTAGGACCGCACATCGAACAAAAATGAGCAATTTTTGCTCCTTCGGCTGGTAAGGTTTCGTCGTGATACTCACGAGCGGTATCTGGGTCGAGGGATAAATTAAACTGGTCTTCCCAACGGAATTCAAAACGTGCCTTACTCAAAGCATTATCCCGAATTTGAGCACCGTAATGTCCTTTGGCAAGGTCAGCTGCGTGTGCCGCAATTTTATAGGTAATCACCCCTACTTTTACATCTTCTTTATTGGGTAATCCCAAATGTTCTTTTGGCGTTACATAGCAAAGCATTGCACAACCAAACCAGCCAATCATTGCCGCCCCAATGCCCGACGTAATGTGGTCATAAGCGGGAGCAATATCAGTTGTTAGGGGTCCAAGCGTGTAAAAAGGCGCTTCGTGACATTCTTTTAGTTGCTTATCCATATTTTCCTTGATGAGATGCATTGGCACGTGTCCTGGCCCTTCAATAATGGTTTGGACGTCGTGTTTCCAAGCAATTTTGGTGAGCTCTCCCAAGGTTTCTAATTCCGCAAATTGGGCGGCATCATTCGCATCGGCAATACTTCCTGGACGCAAGCCATCTCCTAACGAAAATGCGATGTCGTAGGCTTTCATGATTTCGCAAATGTCCTCAAAATGGGTGTACAAAAAATTCTCTTGATGATGTGCTAAGCACCATTTTGCCATAATACTGCCACCACGAGACACGATTCCCGTTACTCGTTTTGCTGTCATTGGTACGTAACGCAATAATACGCCCGCATGAATCGTGAAATAATCAACGCCTTGTTCGGCTTGTTCAGTAAGGGTATCTCTAAAAATCTCCCAGGTTAAATCTTCTGCCTTTCCGCCTACTTTTTCAAGGGCTTGATAAATCGGAACAGTACCAATTGGCACGGGCGAGTTACGAATAATCCATTCACGGGTTTCGTGAATATTTTTACCCGTCGATAAATCCATGATGGTATCGGCACCCCAACGACAAGCCCAAACGGTTTTTTCAACTTCTTCTTCAATGTTCGACGACACCGCTGAGTTTCCGATATTGGCATTAATTTTTACCAAAAAATTACGTCCCAAAATCATTGGTTCACTTTCGGGATGGTTAATGTTATTAGGAATTACGGCACGTCCCAAGGCTACTTCCGAACGCACAAATTCTGGCGTAATTAAGCCTTTTTGTGTATTTGCACCAAAACTGTGTCCCTGATGTTGATGTCCAATATTGTTTACCTCTTCAATTCTTTGGTTTTCACGAATGGCGATATATTCCATTTCGGGGGTAACAATGCCCTTTTTAGCATAATGTAATTGCGAAACATTTTGTCCTACTTTCGCTCTTAGTGGCTTTTTCAAGTGTTCGAAACGAAGGGAATCCAAACTTGGATTTGATAATCTTTCAAGTCCATAACTTGACGTAATAGCCTTCAATTCTTCCACATCGCCACGCTTTAAAATCCAGTTCTGACGCAGACGAGGTAACCCTTTTCTTACATCAATTTCAATATTAAGGTCTGTAAATGGCCCACTGGTATCATACACCGTCAGAGGAGCATTTTTTGAAACAATTTTACCATTAATTGAAGTATCCGAAAGCGTAATTTCACGCATAGCTACTTGAATATCATGTAATTGACCTTGTACATATATTTTCTTAGAGCCAGGAAATGGGGCTCTACTAATAACTTCTGTTTGGGGTGTTTTTTCAGCTTTTTTCATTTTTTTGTTATTGGATTGTGGAACAGGTTGAGAACCTGTCAGGTAAAGTTAAAGACAGATTTTGAAGTCTATCAGTTAATGTCAGGATGGGGTTTCAATCTATCCTACAGATTTCTTCATCCGCCTTGTGTAGCCCGAATCAGCATTAAGCGGTCGTTTTTTTGTAAAGCAGTTATCTCCCAATTTGCTTTCGGGATTACTTCATCGTTGATGGCTATGGCAATGCCTTGCAGGTCCATAACTTGGTGATGCGTTAGAATTTCGAGTACACTGGGTGATTGTTCGAACTCTATGGGTTCGTCATTGATAAAGATTGTCATTCGTTCGATTAATAGTAAAAAATTAAACATAAACGAACTTTTGGGAAAAACCTTTTGATAAGGAAAAGTTAAAATTGACTAAATTAATGAGCAGAAAATACACGAAAGTCCTAATAGCCGAAACAATTAATTTGGATCATTCATGAAATATTCAAGAAAGCAATCTAACAGGATAATAAGGTTGATTGTCTATCATTAAATTTAACCAAGAAAAGCAGTGAAATTTTGAAAACGGAATACACCGAATCTTTATGAAATATCTGCCTTACTTTTTCCTACGCAGCAACTACGCTGTTCAGGTTTTGAGGGTATATTCTCAGCCCGTAATATTAAAGGCACCCCTAAAGTTTTGACAAAATTAAAGGATAAATTTATATTTATTACAATTTTGTTCATGTATGTATATGTTAGCTATTTAAACTTCCCTTTTTGTTGATTTTGCACAAGAAAATCTGGGGGTTCACTTAAATGTGGGGCAAACTTCCCACGAGAGAGCTGTCTTTTAGTTTTAAAATGTTTTCTCATACAAAAAAGCTGATATTTACCTCTCATCTCTGCTAATAAACAGCTTATTTGCTTGAAATTGATAAAAAAGGTTAAAATACTCAGGAAGGTGTTCCTACAAAACACCTTGAAAACACGTCCTTTTTTAAATTATTCTCCTCGTAAGTAATTATATATTAACGAATTAAGTGGTTTACGTGGGAAGTTAGCCTCACATTTAAGTGAACCCACACATTTATTACATGAACTGGCAAAACAAAGCAACAGGCTTCAAGATGTCGAGATTATTTCCATTACTTTAAAGGGTAATTTTGAAATAGATAAACCGAAATATCAATCATCATTTCATATCAACTCACTTTTCGTTTCGGCTTCTATTCGAGATGCAGTTGCCGAGGGGAGAGCGGATTTTGTTCCAGTATTTCTGAGTGATATTCCTGATTTATTCAAAAGAAAAATATTAGCCCTTGATGTAACTATTGTGCAAGTTTCGGTGCCTGATTCTCATGGATATTGCTCTTTAAGTTTATCCGTTGATATAGCGGGGTTCTCGACACATTCTGGGTGAACGCACCACGACATTCTTATAACTAACTGTAATACAGCAAATTACCACAAATCACATACTCTTTATTAGCGTTTATCTCCGAATCTAATTCCAGTTAAAATCATCTCTTCAAATACTTGTACAAAGTAGGCTTCGTTATTTTCAAGGTTTCACAAATTTCTTTGATAGTATGATTCTTTGCATCGTACATGGTTTGTGCCGTTTTTTGTTTGCTTGCATCAAGTTTTGGCTTTCGTCCCCCTTTAATTCCTCTTGCTCTGGCAGCTTTTAAGCCAGCATTGGTTCTTTCTACGATTAAATTTCTCTCAAATTCTGATAATGCTCCGAAAATATGGAAAATTAGTTTTCCTGTTGGATTCCCCGTATCAATACTTTCTTGCAATGATTTCAACATTACTTTCTCCTTTTCAAGGTAATTCATCCAATCAATCAAATCTCTCAGGCTTCTGCCCAAGCGGTCAAGCCGCCAAACGACAAGCGTGTCCCCTTCTCTGAGTTGGTCTTTTAACTTATTGAGTTCAGGGCGATCAGATTTTACCCCACTGATTTTATCAATAAATATTTTCTGACAGCCAGCAATTTTCAGTGCATCGGTCTGAAGGTCGGTATTTTGATCAATGGTTGAAACTCTGGCATATCCTATTAGCATAAAAATGAGGTCAAAAGATTTTTGATGATTAAAATTGTAAAAATACTGATTTAGGATTGAACTTATTTAACTTTGATTTATTAACGTAATTATTTTACTCAAAATACCTCATTTTCAATTACTTTTTCGGCAAATAAAAAGAGTAAAGAATACGTGGGTTTATTTTATCTATCCTATGCCAACTTTACGTGCCGTTTTAGACGATACCACTCGCAAAGAATTTGAAACCCCGCCCATATTTGATACTTCTCAAAGAAGAATATTTTTCAATATACCTTCCTGAGCTAATAGAACCATTAAACATTTGGCTTTATCAAATAACAAAGTGATGTTTGCCTTGCAGGTTGGCTACTTCAGAGCCGCAGGACGATTTTTTGAAGCTAATACGTTTCATAATAAAGATATAGAATCCGTTTGCCGCCGATTAAAAATTAAACGGAATGAGGTTTCCATTCATGTTTATCACCGTAACTCTCGCCTTCGTCATCAAGAGCTAATATTAAAGGGCTTCGGAATTTTTCCATTTTCGGGTAAGGTAAAGGAATTATGTTTTCAAGAAGCGACCCATTTAGTAAAGCTTCAGATAAAATTGCATTTAGTGTTTGGTAGCTCAGCTCATTTTATCCGAGAACATTATTTTGAAGCGACCGACGCTCGGTTCCCAATTATGGAATGTTTGCTTCTATGATTAATCAGGCACGAGATTACTACGAAAACCAAATTCAAGACCATTTCGAGCAACATTTAAACCCTGAATTACACTTACTTCTAACGGATTTATTTGAGTAATATCTGCCTGATAATCAAAAGACTGCAGCTCAAAATTTACCTTTCAAACTTACCAAATTGAGGGTAAAATCAGAATTAATGAAGGTAAAAGTGATACGAGAAAATGTGACTAATTTACGTGTTCTCAAAGGTCTTTATGAACGATTTTTGCCGATTTTAAAGACTCTTGAATTGAGCGATAATTTCGTGTAAGAGTTAGCTATACAAGTTTTACGGTCAAGAAATCCACAAGTTAAACGTTAGAAAAACAGAAATTTGTACCTAATCTGTTTTATTCAACATCAATATTTTTATTTGAGTGATATTTTAACACAAACTTTCTCCAATGCAGTTGTACAAAATATCAATTTATGCGAGAACACCTACAAAATACAACGTCAGGAGCAGCAAGAAGCCAATATTGAGCAACTTGTCCCTATTCTTGAAAGCTATCTTTTACAAGGAGAACTGATAGAAAATATGCAAAAAATTGTGTTGGGACTAAATCATACACAACCTAAAAAAATAAAAATAATTGCCCATGGATTGCGAGATAATATCACTGAAGATTTTATTAGACTACTTCCTGCGGTCAAAAAATTATACCTACAAACCACTCGTCAAACACAAGATGAAGGGTATTTTAATCAAATAGCCGAGGGGTCTCAAAAGATGCAGATGAAAGTGGGGAATATGCTCAGGTATTTAACTTTTTTCGGGTCAAAAACCATTACAAGAAGCCATTGATTTTTATCAGAAAAAAGAAAGAAATCTAACAGGAAATATTCCCGTGACCTTCTTAAAACTTAACGAGCGGAAAGCGGTGGATAAGGACGGAAAGGTGCAAATAAGTTTGTATAAATCCTTGTTGGCTCAATACTTGAGTAAGGGATTGAAAACGGGGGTAGTTTATGTGACGACTTCCCATGAATTCAAATCATTGGATACTTACTTGATTGATGAGAAGACTTGGCAAGAACAAATGTTAATCTTGATGGAGCGGGCGAATCTGAGGCATTTAGAAAGCTGGAAAACTATTCAAGACCAATGGCACGATAACCTTACTTACTGCTTTAATTATACTTTTGACCGAATCAATAACTGAGAGAATCTTTGGTTGGAAAAACGTAAAAATAGAAAACTGAAATTTAAAACTCCAACCAAAGAAGATTCCCAAAATGAACCCCAAAATCTTTATCCAAATGATGGTTTATTTTGTAAGAAATTTGATTAAAATTGGAAAATAGTTTGAATATTAGGCTGATTAGGAATGTTAATTATTTTAGGTTTTAAAATAGAGTATTCCACTAAAAACACTTGACCAATTTTACAAAACAGTCAAAAATTGATTTGTACGACTTTTATGAAAATCTTGATTAATCATTTTAAACGAATAGTTGTTTAATCTTAAATAGATGGGAAAAATGAAATTAGATATTCAACTTGAAGACAATTTGTATTTATGACCTATCAAAAAAGATTTGAAGATTTGTCGGAGGCAATCGACCAAATTGCATTTCAAAAATTAGATGAGAGAATTTTGGGTTTATTAAATCGTAAGTCAAAACAATGTGGTTGTAGTGTCTTCAATATTACCCACGAAGAATTAGGGAATGAATTGGCAACATCAAGGGAAGTAATTTCTCAATTACTGAAACAATTAGAAAGAATTGGAAAAGTAAAACTCTCTCGTAACAAAATTGAGCTGTTAATTACTACCAAATTTTAATTTTTCTTGGCTTTGTGACAAATATCACTTTATGGCTTCTTATGGATTTATAGTTTTGCAAGACAAAATTAAAAATGTCTTTAAAATTATGAGTTCAGTTCAAATATTTGGGTATTCGGCTTCAATCCTCATTGGGGTTAGTTTAGGTTTAATTGGTGGTGGCGGTAGTATATTGACTCTGCCCGTTTTGGTTTATCTCCTTGGTTTTAGTCCCGTGCTTTCAACGGCGTATTCCTTATTTATTGTTGGTACGACCTCTTTTGTAGGTTCAATTAATTATATGCGAAAAGGCTTGGTCAATTACCAAGCGGCTCTTGTTTTTGCCATTCCTTCCTTCATTTCGGTATTTCTTACCCGAAAGTACTTAGTTCCTGCCATACCTGATTCTTTATTTACTCTTGCTGGCTTTGAAGTAACCAAGAATATTGGAATTATGCTCTTTTTCGCCTTAGTTATGTTAGCTGCTTCGTATTCTATGATTATGAGTAAAAAGAAAGAAGATGAAGAGTCGGAAAAATTAAAATTCAATTATCCCCTCATTGGTCTTGAAGGTGCTATTGTGGGCATTCTGACGGGTATTGTGGGTGCTGGTGGTGGGTTTTTAATTATACCAGCGTTAGTTCTATTAGCAAGATTACCTATGAAAATGGCAGTTGGCACTTCACTTTTAATCATTGCCGCAAAATCGCTCATTGGTTTTATGGGTGATATTTCAAATACAAATGTAAACTGGACTTTCCTTTTCCAATTTACATCATTATCCGTTATTGGAATATTTATTGGTTCATATCTTTCAAAATTTATTGAAGGCGAAAAACTCAAAAAATCTTTTGGATGGTTCGTTTTGGTGATGGGTATTTATATCATCACCAAAGAAATATCCTTTAAATGATCTAAAAAAATTAGTTGTGTAATAAATGTCACAGACTTGTTTTTTTTAAAGTCCTAATTTTATAACATAAAAATAAATAAAATAATATGTTTTTTCAACACGTATATGACAAGAGTTTAGCTCAGGGGAGCTACTTTATTGGATGTCAAAAAAAAGGCGTTGCCATCGTAATTGATGCAAAGAGAGATGTTGATACTTATCTTGAAATCGCCAAACAAAATAACATGAAGATTACTCATGTAACTGAAACGCACATTCATGCGGATTTTCTTTCGGGAACAAGAGAATTGGCTGCCATCACAGGGGCTGAAATGTTCCTTTCAGATGAAGGTGGTGAAGGTTGGTTATATGAATTTAATCATACTGGCTTAAAAGATGGTAGTTTAATAACAGTTGGGAATTTAACGTTAGAAGTTATATATACGCCTGGTCATACGCCAGAGAGTATCAGTTTATTACTTACGGACAAACCTGCAAGTCCAGAACCTGTGATGATATTTACGGGAGACTTTGTGTTTGTAGGTGATATTGGTCGCCCAGATTTATTAGAAAAAGCCGCAGGAATTGCAGGAACAAAAGAGGCAGGAGCAATCCAAATGTTTGATTCAATTCAGAAGTTTGATGCTTTACCAGATTATCTTCAAGTTTGGCCAGGTCATGGTGCTGGTTCTGCCTGCGGTAAGGCGTTGGGAGCCGTTCCAAGCACAACAGTGGGATACGAAAAAATCAGAAATTGGGCTTTACAACACGAAAATGACCAAGAAGGATTCGTGAAATATCTGCTGGAAGACCAACCTGAGCCACCAAAATACTTTGCCATGATGAAACACCTGAATAAAGTGGATCGTCCCTTGGTAACATCTGTACCAAAAGTTAAAAAACTAACAGGCGAAGAAGTAAAAACTGCAATGTCGCACGGTGTTAAGTTAATTGACGCTCGAAATAAGGTGGATTTTGCGGCAGGCTTTATTCCTGATAGCATAAATATTCAAGGAAATGACGCTTTCGCTACTTGGATGGGATGGTTTATTGATTACCAAGAGTCATTTATGGTAGTAGCAAGTGACGACCAAATCGAAGACCTTACTCGTAAATTGATGAGAATTGGTTTGGATAATGTTTTAGGATATATCTCTGACGTAAATTCAGTGAGCGTTGAATTACAAAAAGCGGATATTATTAAAATTGATGATTTTAAAACTTATTTAAACCGTGATGATGTTCAAGTAATTGACCTTAGAAATTCCGCTGAATACAAAGCTGGACACATTGAAGGTGTGCCGCAATTTTTTATTGGTACTTTACCACAAAACTTAGATAAAATCAGTAAGGAAAAACCGTTGGTAGTTCATTGTCAGAGTGGCGATAGAGCTACAATTGGTTATTCATTGTTAAAGAAATTTGGTTTTAAAAATGTCAAGAACTTTTCAGGAAGTATGAATGAATGGGTGAAATTGGGTAACCCAGTGGTAACAGAATCTGAATTTGCAATGGCATAAAAGTATTGTTTGAAGGAGATTTAGGAGTTTGGGAAATATTAATTTAACCAAAACAATGAAAAGAGCTCAAATATTAAAATGTAAAGGTTGAGAATGTCTCATAGTATTTTCGCCAAATAATACGGTTTTGAAAGTTCTTAAATCAATGTCCGAACATAATATTGGAGCTGTGGTTGTGCTTGAAAAAAGAATTTTAGGTAATACTCCCTTTTTTTAGATTTTTTTTATAAGTGTAATTATGTATCACAGAATATCTGATAAATAATACTCAATTTAGTGTATCATTTTAATATTTAATTTCAAAAGTTATGTTTGATTTCTTAAAAACTAAGAAAAACTACGAAGATGTAAATGCAGCTACGTTTAATACGTTAATGAGTGAAACCCCTGATGGCATTATTCTGGATGTTAGGACTTCCGATGAATTTAAACAAAGTTCGATGAATGGAGCAATAAATATAGACATTATGGCAAGTAATTTTACTCAAAAAGTCATTCTGGGGGGTATGTTTATTTTACAATCAATATTGAATATCGGATGTTGCAAGAGTAACGGTTGCTCAATCCCACAAAACAAAAATCACGAAAAAGTGATTCAAAAGAAGTAACGTATGAAGAAGGTAGTTAGCAATAAAATAATTTTTTTAGGTATATTTTTAGGAGGTATTGGTGGATATTTTTACTGGAAAGAGATTGGCTGTATTACAGGCACTTGTCCACTAAAATCACAATGGCAAACGATGATTCCTTATGGAATGTTTATAGGATATATTATTTCCGATTTCATTCAATTAAATTTGAAACATTCTGAAAATGATACAACAACCAAACAATAAAATGAAACTAAGATTTTTAACTGCCATTTTTCTGATGGCTTTTGTGTTCTATAATTGTTCGGATGGACAATCAAAAAGAACAAATCTTTCAGCAATAGATTTTGCTAATAAAGCTAATGAACTGCCCACCGCACCTATTATAGACGTAAGAACGCCCGATGAATTTTCAAAAGGACATATTCAAAAAGCAAAAAATATTGATTGGAATGGCAATGATTTTGAAAAGCAAATTGCTACGCTCAATAAAGCGAAGCCTGTATTTGTGTATTGTTTGAGCGGCGGCAGAAGTTCTTCGGCTGCCAGTAAAATGCGAAAAGAGGGTTTCAAGGAAGTATATGAGCTTGATGGAGGTATTATGAAGTGGAGAGGGGCAAATATGCCCGAAGTTGATGAGAATAAACCGTTGGGAATGACCATTCAGACTTATAAAGATTTAACAAAATCGGATAAAATAGTGCTGATAGACTTTTATGCTGAATGGTGTGGTCCTTGTAGATTGATGAAGCCTTATTTAGAGGAAATCTCAAAAGAAAAGGCTGACAAAGTAGTCGTCATTCGTATCAATGCCGATGACAATCAAGCACTTTGCAAGGAACTGAAAATAGATGCTTTGCCCGTTTTACAAATATTTAAAAATCAAAAACTTACGTGGTCTAACATTGGATTCATTGATAAACAGGGAGTTATAAAAGCACTTAAATGAAATCAAATGCTTTTAAGTTAGCTGTAACTTATAAAAGAATCCTTTGTTTTGGGCTTTTGAACTGTTTGAAATTAGCATTTTTATTTTCCTAAATTAGCACTTTATTTAGTACACAAAAGATGAGTTCCATAAATTATGGAACTCATCTTTTGTTGATATGTGATACATTAAATGTGACTATTTTTTATTGGAGGAAATTGTAAAAATAAAAAACGCCTAATTTAAGCTGAAATAACTTACCAAACTGTGTAGTAGGCTTAAAACGAAAATTTCTTTACATTTTGCGTAATTATAAAATGTAAAGAAATTTTCGTTTTTACAATTAATTTGTGCAATTTATTCATTGATATGTGACAAATATCACAAAACAATCAATATTAAAATCATTAAATTTGTTCAAGCATAAAACTAACCTAAATCTTAACAATGTCACAGCCAGAATACAAAAACAATACGGATAAGATTCACCGTTCCCTCAAAATAATGATGGGCTTACTCGGCGTTGCTTTTCTCTTGATGTTTACATTAATTTATTTTTTCATTTTTGGAGTTCCAAATTCAAAATCTGATAAAACCGAGTTAGTTAAAAAACCATATATTCAGCCAGATTCAAATTTTGTTCACCTTTGGAATGCTCCTGCCGATTGGCGAATGATGAGACTTGAACCCGAAGAACAAAAAAAAGTAAAATATGGGCGTGAACTAATTGCCCACACCGCCGACTATTTGGGTCCCAATGGCTCAGTAAAACATATTTCCAATGGTATGAATTGCCAAAATTGTCACTTGAAAGCAGGAACACAACCTTGGGGTAACAATTATGCAGCCGTTCAAGCCACTTATCCAAAATTTAGAGAACGTTCTGGCAGTAAAGAAAATCAAATAAAGCGAGTAAATGATTGTTTTCAGAGGAGTTTGAACGGCGTAGCTCTTGATTCAGCGAGCAATGAAATGCAATCTATTTTGGCATATATTAAATGGCTCGGAACGGATGTCCCAAAGAAAAAAGTACCTCGTGGTTCGGGTATTTTCAAGATAAAAGGCTTAAAAAGAGCCTGCGACCCCGTTTTAGGAAAAGTGGTGTACGAACAAAAATGCCAAAGTTGTCATCAAAACGATGGTCAAGGAGTGTTGGCAGAAAATGGTAAAAACTATACATATCCACCACTTTGGGGGAACAACAGTTACAATATTGGAGCGGGGTTATTCAGAATTTCAAATTTAGCGGGTTACGTCAAATACAATATGCCTCATGGCGTTACCTATGAAAAAACGCAACTCTCTGACCAAGACGCTTGGGATGTGGCAGCCTTCATAAATTCAATGCCTCGACCAACCAAAGATTTGAGTAAGGATTGGCCCAATTTGGCAGGAAAGCCTTTCGATCATCCTTTTGGTCCATACGCAGACCCATTTTCTGAAAATCAGCACAAATTTGGACCTTACAAACCCATCAAGGAGTGGAAAGAGAAACACAAAAATTTAAAAGTTAAAAACCCGTTAATCGCACAATTATGAAAAAGTCCCTGTTAATGTTGTCTCTATTGACAATTTTATATACTAATAAATCTGTTGGTCAAACCAAAGAGAAGGAACATAAAATTGTATTTCACTTAGCTTCAAGCGATACGCTTGTTCATAAGGCTCTCGTTAAACAAATTTCTAATGTTTTAGATTTTTGGAAAACAGCTAAAATCGAAGTCGTCGTTCATAATAACGGCATTGGTTTCATGAAACAGGACGAAGCCTATTTTGCCAAAGAAATACAGTCTCTCAGTACAAAAGGAGTCATATTTGCGGTTTGTGAAAATACCCTTAAACAACGAAAATTAGAAAAACTTCAAATTTTAACTACTGCTACATTCGTCCCCGTGGGTATTGCTGAAATTGTGTTGAAAGAGGAAGATGGTTGGTCATATATCAAAGCTGGGTTTTAAAAATAATGAAAATGCAATCAAGAAGAAATTTTATACAAAAGAGTTTATTAGCCACTGCCATTGCGGGTAGTCCAGCTACTTTATTGGCAAATAATCAATCTGAAAATGTGTCATTGAAAGCACTGAATATGGATTCTATAAAAAAGAAAAGTGGTAAAATTACTTTTTTGCAAACTACTGATGTTCATTGCCAACTTCATGCTCATGATGAATTATTTTGGGAAAACGAAAAACTCACATTCCGAAAAACAGGAGGTTATGCCCATTTAGCAACGGCATTGGATGTCTTGAAAAAAGAAAATCCTGAAAACACCATCACGCTTGACACGGGCGATATGTTTCAGGGAAGTATGCTCGCTGTCAAAACAACAGGACAGGCATTTGTCCCACTTCTAAATGCCTTGAATTATGATATGTATCTCCCTGGCAATTGGGAAGTGGTGTATTACAAAAAAAATATGCAGAAATTATTGGGCGGCTTACTTGCACCCAAGATTTGCACGAATATGTACCACGATTTAGGCGATGGGAAAAGAGGCGAACTCATTTTTCAGCCTTACCAAATTGTGAATAAGTTAGGGGTTAAAATAGGTTTTTTGGGATATACTGACCCTCTCGTACCATTGCGTCAATCACCGTTGTATAGTAAAGGAATTATTTATACGAAACCCGAAGAAAATCTGAAAGAATACGTTGCTATTCTGAAAGAACAAGAACAATGCGATTTCGTTATCTTACTTTCACATCTTGGGCTTTCTCAACAAATTGCTTTGGGAAATAACCCTGATTGCAAAGGCGTGGACTATATTTTTGGAGCTGATACCCACGAGAGAGTTCGTAAACCAATCCAAGCTGAATATACAAAAATTGTAGAACCTGGTGCTTTTGGTTCATTCGTGGGTCGTTTAGATTTAACGGTTGAAGACGGAAAAATTACGGGAGATAACTATGAATTAATTGAAGTTAATCCGCAGAAATATCCAGCAAAAAAGGAAATTGTTACATTGATTAATGAAATCGAAAAACCTTATAAAGAAGAAATCAATAACGTACTTGGATATAGTACCGTGCCACTTTACAGAAATTTTGTGGTTGAAAATACCATTGATACGATGATAGTGGATGCTCTGAAATGGAAAGTAAAGGCAGATGTTGTGCTTTCAAATGGATTTAGATTTTGTCCACCAAGAACGACTGGGAAAGACGGTAAAGTTGCCATTACCGAAGGATATTTATACGATATGTTGCCCGTTGATTCAACCATCCGAACAGCAAAAGCTACTGGGCAACAAATTATGGATTGGCTTGAAAAGGAACTTCAAAACGTGTTTGCCCAAGATGCTTCAAAGCGTTTTGGTGGATGGCTAATTCGTTTTAAAGGAATGCAAGTTGAATTTAAGGCTTTTGAAAAAAATGGTCAGAGAGTCCATAAAGTAATCATTAACAACAATCCTCTTGATTTAACCAAGAGTTATACATTGTGTGCTTGTGAACGTGAAGGCGACCCCAATGATATGCTTTGCAGAATGAAAGGCGTGAAAGGAGGAACAAATACCGATTTTACTTTGCACAGTATAATGAAAGAATATTTGCAAAAATTCTCTCCCATCACTCCAATATTAAGACAAGATGCCAAAATCTTGGATGCTTCGCAAGAATTACTAAGCCAAGTTTCAGGCATTGATTATAAATTTGTCTGAGTGTAACTTTTGTCACAAAATAGTATTTTTCACAGACATACCTTTGTAAAAAAAAGAATATCACTATTACAAAGCTATGAAACAAAAGATACTTTTAAGTTTGTTGTTATTACTTTTATCAATAACCACAAGCAAAATATTCGGGCAAGGGATACATGCTTATGAATCGGCAAAAGACTCGAATTCGTTAAATTACTTTTTAGAAAAAGGGCGTTTTTACGGTCATGTTCGGTCATATTTTTCATCAACCTATAATCAAACTGATTTAAGCGATTATTATGCTTGGGGAACAGGTGCAGGAATTGGCTATGAAACTCCCAAAATATTAAAGCATTTTCAAATAGGAATGAGTGGTTTTTTTATGTTTAATCTGGCTTCGTCTGACCTCGCAGTAGCCGATTCAAGAACGAATCAATTTAATCGTTATGAAATTGGACTTTTCGATGTTGAACGTCCGAATGACCATGAAGATTTAGACCGATTAGAGGAATTATTTTTAAAAATTCATGTGGGTAAAAATTCATTGTTAACCATTGGGAGACAAATTCCACAAACCCCTTTCATTAATCCACAAGATGGACGAATGCGACCTACCCTCACGGAATCGGTTCTATTGGAGGTAAAAGAAAGTAAGTCCTTAACCTTTCATACCGAGTATATTTGGAGAGTTTCCCCACGTTCAACAGTAAGATGGTTTAAGGTAGGTGAAAGTATTGGAAAATATCCCGTGGGTGTGGATAAAAACGGTAAACCATCCCTTTATAAAGAGAATATTGAATCAAATGGAATAGGGATTTTGGGCATATTGTATCAGAAAAAACAATGGAATATACAGTTTTGGGACACTTACATTGACAATGTTTTAAATACTGGTTTTGCAAAAATCGAATGGAAATCCAAGGTTAATAGGGGTAAAAACTGGCTTATTGGGGGGCAATTTATTCACCAAGATACCGTAGGAGAAGGTGGAAATTTGGATATTAAAAAGGGATATACTTCGTCAGAAAATCAAGTAAATGTGTTTTCAGGACGATTTGGGCAACAATCCAAAAAGTTTGACTGGTTTTTGAACGCTACAAGAATCACCTCGAAGGGAAGATATTTAATGCCCAGAGAATGGGGCAGAGAACCTTTCTATACTTTTATGCCTCGTGAGAGGAATGAGGGTTTGGGCGATATAACAGCTATGAGTATCAACACTTTTTTCAAACCTGAAAAGCATATTAAAATTGAGCTTAGTTCAGGTTATTATCATTTACCTGATGTTAAGAACTTCCCTTTGAACAAATATGGAATGCCGAGCTATTCGCAGATCAATTTAGGTCTTACCTATCAGTTTGACCATTACCTTAAAGGACTAAGTGCATTGCTATTGGTGGTTCGTAAAGATGAATTTGGTGATACGTATCAAAATGACCGTTACGTATTCAACAAAGTAAATATGACTCATCTAAATTTTATTATCAATTATCATTACTAAAAATTAAAATTTCAAGTAAATATTTATGGAAAAAATGATGCAGTTCATCACTCAACCTTGGGTTTGGTATGTGGCTGGTCCAATAATTGGGCTTACCGTCCCAACACTTTTATTGATTGGTAATAAATCTTTCGGAATATCATCTTCACTTCGTCACGTTTGTGCAGCTTGCTTTCCCGCAGATGTCTCATTCTTCAAATACGACTGGAAAAAAGAAATCTGGAATTTAGTGTTTGTCTTGGGTACTTTCTTTGGCGGAATGATTGCCACTAATTTATTAGCAAATCCAAACGAATTTGTGCTTTCACAAGCAACCATGACCGATTTGAGAGCATTAGGAATTCAAGATTTTTCTGGATTGATGCCCTCAGATTTATTTAGTACGGAAGTATTATTCTCATTAAAAGGGTTGATTTTCTTCGTTTTTGGCGGTTTCTTAGTTGGTTTTGGAACACGCTGGGCGGGTGGTTGCACATCTGGACACGCCATCATGGGGCTTTCCAATTTGCAAGTTCCTTCATTGATTGCCACTTGTTGTTTCATGGTTGGCGGTTTCACAATGACTCATTTATTATTGCCTTACATTTTTAAAATATTCTAAAAAAATAATTTTCAATATGAAAAATACACAAATTACATCAAATCTGATAGGCAATACACAACCTTTGGTTTGTGATGCTCCGAATGATATGATAAAAAATGAAAATTGGACTGACAACATCAAATATTTGTTCGTAGGCATTATGTTTGGAATTGTCTTTGTAAAATCTGAAATTATTTCTTGGTTCAGAATTCAGGAAATGTTCCGCTTGCAAAGTTT
>JAYVRF010000160.1:0-19803 GCA_043756925.1 Arcicella sp.
TTACTTTAACGCACTCAAAAACCAAGGATTTAGCCGCAGTTTGTGCCACTGCCGATATTCTAATTGCTGCCTTGGGTCGTGCAGAATTTATTACTGCCGAATATATCAAAGAAGGTGCAGTCGTAATTGACGTAGGTTTAACACGGGTTGAAGATTCAACGAAAAAATCGGGTTTTGCCTTAAAAGGAGATGTTAAATTTGATGAAGTTGCCCCAAAATGCTCATTCATTACGCCCGTTCCGAAGGGTGTTGGACCAATGACCATTGTTTCTTTAATGAAAAACACCTTACTTTCATCAAAAGGAATTATTTATGCTAAATAGTAATATTCTAAGGTAGGCATTTCGTAAAATACGCTTGATTTGAGAAAAAACAACGATTTAATGCTTATTTTACGAAAGCATTTTTGTACTTTTGCAGAAAATTTACCGAACAAACACTTGAAATCCGAGAGAAAAGTAACTCTCTTAAATTATGGCTTCTATCAATCAAGTAAAAATTTTCTCTGGCTCTTCTTCCCAGTATTTAGCAAGTGAAATTGCCAGATATTTTGGTAAAGATTTAGGACAAAGCTCTGTTCAACGGTTTTCAGACGGTGAAATGTCGCCAAGTTTTAATGAGTCAGTGCGTGGATGTGATGTGTTTTTAATTCAGTCAACCTTCCCTCCAGCTGATAATATGATGGAATTATTATTGATGATTGATGCTGCCAGACGTGCCTCTGCCCATTATGTAACGGTTGTAATTCCTTACTTCGGATATTCTCGACAAGACAGAAAAGACAAACCAAGAGTTGGAATAGGAGCGAAATTAATGGCAAATCTTTTAACTGCCGCAGGAGCCGACCGATTAATGACGATTGATTTACACGCTGGACAAATTCAAGGTTTTTTTGACTTTCCAGTGGACCATTTGGAAGGAACAGCCATTTTTGTACCGTATTTAAAATCATTAGGTTTAGATAAAATTCTTTTTGCCTCGCCCGATGTTGGAGGAGTTGTAAGAACCAGAAATATTGCTAAGTTTTTCAATGCCGAGATGGTAATTTGCGATAAACAACGTAAAAGAGCCAACGAAATCGCAACGATGCAATTGATTGGAAATGTTGAAGGGGCGGATGTTGTTTTGGTTGATGATATGATTGATACAGGTGGAACGATGTGTAAAGCCGCACAATTAATCATGGATAACGGAGCAAAATCTGTACGAGCCATTGTTACACACGGTGTCTTGTCTGGAAGTGCCTATGAAAATATTAACAATTCCATTTTGACGGAATTAGTGGTTACAGACACCATTCCACAGAGACAAGTTTCCGATAAAATTAAAGTGTTATCCGTGGCGGAATTATTTGCAAAAGCCATCGGAAGAATACGTGATCACGAATCTATCAGTTCATTATTTATAAAGTATTAATTTTTTTTAAACGGTCAGTAGAGGATAGTTAAAAGTGATAATTGATAATTGATAAGTTGTTAAAATTGGAATTCCAATTAGCAACTTAACAAATTAAAACTTAATAACTTTTTTTGACAGGCTATTGACACAAAATCACTCAAATGAGAAAGATTGAAATTGTAGGGTACAACAGAGATACCCTTGGCACAAAGTCTGCCAAAGATTTACGTAATGAAGCACTTGTTCCATGTGTTTTATATGGTGGCGAGAAGCAAATCCACTTCGCAGTACCAATGATTCTTTTCCGTGAATTAATTTACACGCCAGAAGTTTCAGAAGTAATTTTAAATATTGAAGGTGAAATTCACCACGCAATCGTTCAAGATTCTCAGTTCCACCCAGTTTCAGAGATGATTCTTCACGTGGATTTCTTGGAAATCGTTGAAGGCAAAGAAATTAAAATTGACGTTCCATTAAGAGTAATTGGTGATTCACCAGGGGTTCGTAAGGGAGGTAAAATGGTTCAAAAGTTGCGTAAAGTAACTTTGAGAGGAATGGCTGATAATATTCCTGATTTTGTTGAGGCTGATATTACAGGCTTAGACTTAGGTCAAACATTGAAGGTTTCAAAATTGGTGGTTTCAGACGTAGTTATTTTGAATAATATGACTTCACCAGTAGCAAGTATTGAGATTCCACGTGCATTGAGAGGTAAAATTACCGCTTAATTATCGTCAAATAATTGATAGATTACAGTCCTCAAACATTATTGTTTGGGGACTTTTTCATAGGTAATTATGCGTTAATAAGAAAATTACCCTTAAACTCGCAAGACTTATTCCGAAACAGTATATTTGCAAATATTCCTTAATATCTTTCCCTGCCTTACAACCACAAAATATTTTCTTGAGTCTTTTCTAAAATGATGGTACAATATTTTTGCATCATCTAATTCGTCTTACCAAATTGAATTCTTATGAAATATATTTTAACGCTAAACATTACCTTTTTATGCTTTATTTCTACTATTATTTCCGCCCAAATTAACATCACTTATCCCACCAGTAGGGCTATTTTTCAGCGAAATAATAGCAATCAATCCCCCATTTATATTGCTGGGAATTATACTACTTCTGCCGATAAAATAGAAGCAAGGGCAGTCGCACGCCCCATGACACCCACACAAGGGACAACAACAAATTGGACAGTAATTCAACTAAATCCTTCAAATGGGTATTATTATGGTACTATGAATGTAAGTGGAGGTTGGTACGATTTGGAAGTTAGGCATTGGAATGGAACGACTTTATTAGGAACAGCGTCACTCCAAAGAATTGGCGTTGGCGAAGTATTTTTAATTGCAGGACAGTCAAACGCTACGGGTGATGGTGACCTAAAAAATCAAGGAAATTTTGGACCGAGAGCAAATGATGATAGGGTTAGTGTGGTAAATTACACCGTTAATTTTCCAACTGATTATGGTGGAATTGTACTTCCAAGAGCAGAATTTTCACGTTTAGACTCAACTTTTAATATTGCTCCTTTTGGTGTCAGTGCTTGGTGTTGGGGAGCTTTGGGTGATACTTTAACGAAAAGATTAAACGTTCCAATTGCATTTTTTAATGGCGGTTGGTCTGGAACGGGTTCAAATGCTTGGCGAGAATCAGCCAATGATTCAACGGCAACACCCTTCAATTTTTTTACAATGCCAAGAGGAATGCCTTACGGAAATTTGCGAGCAGCACTGCACTTTTATGTGGCTCAATTTGGCGTAAGAGCAGTTTTATGGCATCAAGGAGAAACTGACAATGTTCAAAATATTGACCGTAATACTTACGGAAATAATTTAAAAACAGTCATTTCTAAAAGTAGAGAACATTCTGGAAAATCAAATTTGGGTTGGGTTGTTTCTAAAGCGAGTCGTTTTAAAGGATTAGGAATAACAAATTCCAGAACATGGCAACCCGTAATTGATGCACAAAATGATGTGATAGGAATCAATGGAAATGGTCAAGCAAATTATACAACTCAGGTTTTTGAAGGACCAACAACTGATGGATTAGTTGGACCAGGCATCAGAACGAACGACTCTATACATTTTGTGGGTAATGGACATCGGATTTTAGCAAGTGTTTGGAATCAAAAATTGAATACTGCCTTTTTTGCAAATTCAACGCCATATTTACCAATTCCTCCGCCAAATTTGGCAAGTGACTGCAATGGAGTTTCGAGTTTATTAATTACCATTTCAAACACTTATTCCACTCCAAAATGGAATAACAATTTTACGGCTGATAACAATCTTTCAACCTCATATAGTTATTCAGCTTCTTCGGGAAATTATCGGGTAAAAGTGAAAGATTCTAATCAAAATATTCTTATTTCTCCACAAATTAATGTTCCAACCAATTTTTCTGGGTTAATCCCAATCATTAGTCAAAACTCAGGAACTTGGCACGACTTCACAACGTGGAAATGTGGAAGAATTCCAACTTCAGTAGATTTTGTAATTATTAGTTCTGGACAAGAAGTAATTGTCAGTTCTGGCTTGACGGGAAGATTTAAAAGATTAGAATTGAAAGGGAATATCAGGTTATTTAATGCTTCAAAATTGCAAAATTAATAAGCATTTTTTATGAATATAGAGGCAATAACTTGATTTTCCTCTTCGGAAACACTGATTTTAGCATTTTCTTGAAAATTAAAAAATAATCTTTTTTGCAAATTTTTAATTCCTACTCCTGTGTCATTTGCAGAAGGACTTTGTTTTAGCTTACCCGAATTTACAACGGATAATGTTAAATTATTAGCACTACATACCGACCTAATCATAATTACACCACCAATTTTACTTCTTCCAATTCCATGTTTTATCGCATTTTCCACCAACAATTGCAACGACATAGGAGGTATTTTTAAGTTCAAAGAATTTTTATCAATATGAAATGAATAATTTAATCGAGATTCATATCGAAGCTTCTCTAAAAACAAGTAATCTTTTACAAAACTAATTTCCGTTTCCAAAGTCACTAATTGCTCATTTCCCATTGTCAAAGAAGTTCTGAGTAACTGAGAAAGTTCCGTTAAGGCATTTCGGGCAAGATGCGGGTCGGAAAGTGTAAGTGCTTTTATACTATTAATGGCATTAAAAAGAAAGTGAGGATTAAGTTGATTTTTAAGATTTGATAATTCTGCCGTTTTCAAATCTGTTTCGGACTGAGCCAATGCAACTGCTTTCAAATGGGATTCTGAATTACTGACAATTAAATGATAAAACAAAAACCATAGCCCAACATATCGAATTGATTCAATAAAAAACTGAAGATAGTCGTACGTTTCCAATGAGATTTCTTCACTTGGTTTTCTGTATCTTTGAAATCCAAAATAATAATCCAATAAAAAAATCGCTCCTCCCGTACAAATTACACCCACTAAAGCGAACATAATTGTACGTCTGTTATTCCGAATTTTTTGTTGAAATAAATAAGCATAATAATGCGTAAATGAAATACAAATCAGAAAGCTTACAATTAAATAGCTGTATTTAATTTCAGGATTGTTAAAATATTTTGTGGTAGGAAAACGTAGAACAAAAGTTGTGAAAATCCACCATGAAAATTGTACAGTCCAATAAACTTTTTTAGTAAAATAACGCATAAGGGGGGTTGGGATTTAGTTGTTAGGATTTAATAAATCAACTAATTGATTATCCAAAAAAAAATGATGTTATAAATCACAAATAAGTGAAGCGTTAAACTATCGCTTTAATATTCTTCAAACTTAATAAGAAATCCTTAAAAGCCAATATCCAAAATTAAAGGTTGTATTAAATATTGACCCTTATCATTCAAATAAATCGCTCGAATACCAACTTCAAACTGTTGGGAGAATCGCATGAAATGAAATTGTGCGGTTAAATCTATCCCAAAAGAGTTATAGTTTTTAGTATCAGAACCTTTCAAATTAATTCGTTTCCCATCTCTTGTGTCAAAAAAGTCATAATTTGTTGAACCATATCCATAATCAGCAAATAAGTTCGCCTTGAATCTTTTTACATACAAAAATCTACCCAATGTCCAATCAGGGTCGAATAACGGTAAGCGGTATTCGGCTGATAATGTTGATAAATTTTCAAATCCTCTATAAGTATATCCCCGTGGAAAAAGGGTTGGACTTCCGAATAAGTAAAGTCCATTATTGGGAGCTCCTGTGGAATTTTTGAATCCAACTTGGTTCTGATATGCCCCACGAATTCTTACACTATGATGTCTCAAAATCCCAGGCATATAAACGCTTGATTGATAAGAAGTTAGCCCCCCATTCAGTTTACTTCCTGATAACAAATCTCTTTTATAAAAATTGGCTGTAAATCCCCACTTTGGAGCAACATCTCGATGTGCTCGCTTCAATAACGCAGCGTAAGAGAATGTATAAATCATTGAATTAAAATTACCATTACTCGTTAAGGTATTTGGTCTTTCCGTTAAATCATAGCCTGAAACCTGTGTAAGGGAAGTATTTACACCTAAATTCATACTTTGAATATATTTGGAACGAGTAAAATTTAAAGGTAATCCAATTCCGAAAATTATTTGTTGCTGATTCCATCGGTCACTTCTCAAACTATCTATCGGGTTTGCTTTATCTAACGAAATTTCGGCTTGTCGACCACCGTTGGTGTAGCTAAAATTTAAAGTTGGATACCAACCGTTGTAGGTCAAATTAGTATAAAATTGCCCTTGATTTTCATTTGCATTATAATTATAACCAGCCGCAATTGTGGTTGTACTTAATAAATCTTTTGAAGCAATCCCTAAATTTAAGTTATTGGCATCCGATGAATTTGCAACAATTCCCCAAGTATATAGATTAAAAATATTGGCTTTACTATACTTTTTTACATCAAATTGAGTCGTTGGAACGTTTTTTAACAAATTCTCTCCCGCTTCTTGCAAAACCATTTGTCCGAAATATTTTACGGGTTTTACCAAGTTTTCATCAAAATCTAAAAATTTTTCAGGTTCAAAAGGCATTGAAACAATTTGATGTCCTTTAATTGAAAAGTCGTTGAAAATCAGCGTTTTTCCATCAGCGGAAACAGCTGGATTAAATGCCCCAAATTTACGATTTGTTACTTGAAATTTCTTTTTTGAAACAACGTTAAAAGCAAAAATATTATCAATTCCTGTTATTCCAGAATTATATAAAACATAATTACCGTACTTTACTGGATGAGCAATATTTTCATTTAAAGGAGCAAATAATTCAGTTTCTTGACCACTTTCAACCTCAATTCTTACAATTGTTTTTAAGCCATTCAATAATTTAACTACATAAATTTCATCATTCTCTACCCATCTTGGATTTATGTACAACGCATTCTCAATATTTTGTATTCGCTTGATTTCCAGACCATTAATCTCTAAAACTACAAGTGAATTTTTATTTTCAACTGAATTTTCAATAGCACAAATCTTAGTTCCGTTTGTTGAAAGTGAAGGTGAGGTTAATTTTGATTTGTGGGTTATACTTTTTAATTTCTTAGTATTAAAATCATAAAGTTTAATGACAGAATAGTCTCTTTCTGTCCAACGTTTATCATAATTAAATTCAGCCCAAATTACCTTTGAACCAGAAACTGATAGCATTTTTGCATCATTAAATACTCCTAATTTTAAAACTGATTCCTCATTTTGCAAGGTATCTAAAACCACCAATTGTTGAATATCAGAAAGTCCAGATTTCAAGGCTAAAACTCTTCCATCGGGCAGAATCTGAGGGTATTCGTAGTTTGTAAAATATTTATTTTTGGTAATTCTAAAAGTTTTGATTGGTGTTTCATTAATTTCAGAAATTTGATTTTTCCATTGTTCTGAAACATCCTTAAATGCTTTATTATAAAGTTGTTCTGTTTTTAAACCCGTTACCTTTTTAATATTATTTGAAAACGAAAAAGGATAAAATGGCATTCTGTAAGTTCCTTCCAACACTTTATCCCAAGCATCAATTCCGTATTTATTTTTCAAATAGGTTGTCATAAAATATCCACTCACATAATGATTTGGGATGAAATCTTTGTAGGACCGACAAACTGCTTTTGAGTACGAATATGCCCCTTTTGTGAGTAATTGAGTTCTGAGTACCATATCAAAACTTGGAATTCTTCCTCTACCAGAGGTTGTCAATGATGATTCGACTCCCACGGCATCACCCTCCCAAAACCAATTAGGAACAGTCAGGAATGTAGTAGCTGAAAAACCATTATTTCCCAATAAATTATAAACCAATTTTGTTGCCCCTGTAAGAGCCTTATCGTTCTGAACAACATGACGGAATTCATGGACTGCCAATAAATCCAACCAATTATTATTTCCTAAAAGTGTATAATCCTGCGGGGGAGTAATGAAAAATTCCGAACGGCGAGGAAGTTGAGAAACAAAACCGTTGGATTCAGCCGTTTGATTCTGTAAAATAATTGAAATTGGACGAGGTTCACGTCCCAAATTTTTACTAACAGGCTGATAAACAGACTCTAAAACATTGGCTGTTCGATTAGCAGTAAGCGAAATTTGAGAAGGAAATATAAGCCTAAAATGAGGAGTATTGATTTGCGACCATCTTAAAGAGGAGGGGTTTTGTCCATAATCATAAAAAAAATGAGTTAATAAAGTCAAAATAATGGCTATTTTTTTCATAATGTTTTAGAAAAAGGATAAAAAGAAAATTCCCTTCCCTCCTATGATAGGAATGAAAGGGAATCTCGAATATTGATAAAATTATTTTTTCTTTTCTTTCGGAGAAAACATAATTGACATACGTTTTCCTTCTAATCTTGGCATTTCATCCGCTTTTCCAAACTCCTCTAAGCCTTTGGCAAAATTCAATAATAATATTTCACCTCTTTCTTTAAAAACGATTGTACGACCCACAAAATGAACATAAGCCTTCACTTTTGCACCTTCCTTCAAGAAATTGATGGCGTGTTTTAATTTGAAATTAAAGTCGTGGTCATCAGTATTTGGACCGAAACGAATTTCTTTCAAAACCGTTTTTGCAGCGTTGGCTTTAATTTCTTTTTGCTTTTTCTTTTGTTCGTATTTGAACTTTGCATAGTCCGTCACACGACAAACGGGTGGAACGGCTTTTGGAGAGATTTCAACTAAGTCTAAACCCTGACCTTGGGCAATTTCAAGGGCTTTTTTGAAATCCATTGTACCTTGCTCAACATTTTCTCCGACTAAACGTACTTCCAGCACGCCTTTAATGAGATTATTGATTCTGTAAGGTTCTTCTTCTCTTCGATTATTTCTAAAATTGTTGTTCGGGCGTAACGCCATATTTGCTAAATGATTGGTTTTAAATTATTATATTAAAGGTTTCCCTATTTTTACTATCTATTGAACTGCAAATTACTCAAAAAAGTTACAATTACAGTCTTTTTTAATTTTCTATCGAAATCTAACTTGAAAATGTCTATTATCTTAACTTCCCAGAAGGTAAAAAACTTTCGGGAAGTTCTCAATTTCGTACACATTTTTTCTAAAATTTCACAATATTTTTATTCACTTCCTCCAAAGCAATTTTTGTAAAATCTTCAATTGTCATCATTCCTAAATCTCCTTCACCTTTTTTACGGACAGAAACCATACCTTGTTCAGCTTCTTTTTCACCAACAATTAGCATGAAAGGCAATTTATTAACCTCAGCATCACGGATTTTGCGACCAATTTTTTCGTCTCTGTGGTCAATATAACCTCGCAAATCTTGTTCCTGTAATCTCAAAAATACTTCGTTAGCATAATCTTCGTATTTCTCCGAGATTGGTAAAACAGCCAATTGTTCAGGGGAAAGCCAAAGTGGAAAATTACCCGCAGTATTTTCAATTAAAATGGCAATAAAACGCTCCAAAGAACCAAATGGAGCTCTATGAATCATTACGGGGCAATGTTTTTGATTATCTGAACCCGTATATTCCAGCTCAAAACGTTGCGGTAATTGATAATCAACTTGAATTGTTCCTAATTGCCACTTACGCCCCAAAGCATCTCTAACCATGAAATCTAATTTTGGTCCATAAAAGGCGGCTTCACCCAATTCTACAACGGTTGGCAAGCCTTTTGCTGCTGCCGATTTTATAATTGAGGCTTCTGCTTTATCCCAATCTTCATCTTTACCAATATATTTTTCTTTATTTTCAGGGTCACGTAAAGAAATTTGAGCTGAATAATTATCAAATCCCAATGCTTTAAAAACATAAATCACTAAATCAATTACCTTCATAAATTCATCCTCCACTTGGTCAGGACGACAAAAAATATGAGCATCATCTTGCGTAAATCCACGCACCCGAGTCAAACCGTGCAACTCACCCGATTGTTCGTAGCGATAAACGGTTCCGAATTCTGCCAAACGTAAAGGTAAATCACGGTAACTTCTTGGCTTTGTTTTATAAATTTCGCAGTGATGCGGACAATTCATTGGTTTCAAAAAAAACTCTTCACCTTCATCTGGTGTGCGAATCGGTTGAAACGAATCTGCACCATATTTTGCGTAATGTCCAGAGGTTACGTAAAGTTCTTTTGAGGCAATATGAGGTGTAATTACAGGCAAATATCCAGCACGAACTTGGGCTCTTCGTAAGAAATTTTCTAATCTTTCACGCAACATAGCCCCCTTTGGAAGCCACAATGGTAAGCCCATTCCCACTTTTTCAGAAAAAGCAAATAATTCTAATTCTTTTCCTAACTTACGATGGTCACGACGTTTTGCTTCCTCCAAAAGCACTAAATATTCCTCTAATTCTTTCTGTTTCGGAAACGTTACGGCATATACACGAGTCATTTGTTTACGTGTAATATCGCCTCTCCAATAGGCTCCTGCAACACTCATTAGCTTCACAGCTTTCACAAAACCCGTATTTGGAATGTGTGGTCCACGACATAAATCAGTAAATTTTCCTTGCTGATAGAAAGTAATTGAACCATCTTCTAAGCCTTCCAATAATTCCAATTTGTACTCGTCACCTTTCTCATTAAAATATTCAATCGCATCAGATTTTGAAATGGCAGAACGTTGATATTCGTTTTTCTGACGAGCCAATTCCAACACTTTATCTTCAATCTTTTTAAAATCTTCTTGACCGAGCATTTTTTCGCCCATGTCAATATCATAGTAAAAACCTGTTTCAATGGCTGGTCCAATCCCGAACTTTGTTCCTGGATAAAGCGATTCAATCGCCTCGGCTAAAAGATGAGCGGAAGAGTGCCAAAAAGTGGCTTTTCCATCGGCATCATTCCAAGTAAGTAACTGGAAGTCAGCATTTTGATTGATTGGCATTGAAGCATCAACAACTTTGCCATTTACTTTTGCAGCTAAGACATTTCGGGCTAATCCTTCCGAAATACTGAGGGCAATGTCCATCCCAGTTGTTCCCTGAGCATACTCTCTGACACTACCGTCTGGTAATTTAATTTTAATCATTTTGATTGTGTTTATGAGGGTTTACTGCTTGAAAATCAGAGCTTTACAAATAACTTTTCATTTCAAATCCTCGGATATAATAGTAATTGAATTATTTTAAATTATTTAATTTATGCCTTTGGGAAGCATGGGTTTCAACGATAATGTATCACTTGAAGTGCGTCTGGGCATTTCAAACTTTGGGAATGCCGTTGTGTCATATTTAATGTCTTCATTGGGTATATATTCACCATAAATTCCCTTCCGTTGAACCCTCGCAATTCCCCCTAAAGCCTTATAATCTTGATTATTTTCAACTAACATTTGGTTATATAATTCCTCCGCTTTTACGTATTCGCCAGTATATTCCAAACATTGTGCCACGAAAAATTTAGCATCTGGATATTTTGGATTATGTTTTAATATTTTTTCAAAAAATGGTAGAGCTAAGCGATAAGCCCTTATCTTTAAGTAAAGCACACCAATGTTGAAATTTGCCTGAATTAAGTTCGTATCTAAGGCAATTGCACGTTTGTAACACATTACAGCACTATCCAATTTCCATGCACGTTGGTAAGTATTTCCTCTTTGAAGTTGAAGAGATGCACTTTTTGGGTGATATTTGATTGCTTCGCTACTATATAACAGAGCTAAATCATACTGTTTTAAATTGGTATGTACTTGAATTAATTTAAGATACGCAGCCAGGAAACTTGGCTTCAAGCCTAATGCTTGTTGATAGAAAGCTAAGGCTGTAACGGTGTCTGCCATTTTTGCTGCTATTTCACCTTGATAAAAATAAGTTTCTCCATTATTGGGTGAAATTTGAAGTGCTTTTTTCAAATATGATTTCGATTTATCATATTGACCCATTTGTTGATATAAATCTCCTAACAAAGTGTATAATTCGGGCGATTCTGCATTTAAAACCTCCGCTTTTGAGGCAGCTTCTAAGGCTAATTGAGGTTGTTGTGAATCTCTTAGAATAAGTGCTTTTGCCTGAAAGTAATTCCCAACGTTGGGTTTTATATTGATAGCATTGTTTATGTCTTCTAAGGCTTCTTTGACTTTTTCGTTTTCGAGGTATAAAATGGCTCTTTTATAATAATTTTCGGAACTATTGGGTGAGGCATCAATGGCATCAGTTAAAAAAACAATTGCCGCCTGTCTTCTGCCAATTTCATTCACTTCTGGAACAGGTGGAATAGACAAACCTTTCTTAGATTCAGTGATACAAGAGCTGAAAAAAAGGAGGCAAGAGATAATCTGTAATAATATTCGTAATTGTTTATTCATCATTCAAAATTACAAAGTTCAAAACAATGTTCAGTCAGTCGGATGGATTTTTGTTAAAAGAGTTTTTAAATGTTTATTCTCAGTAAAGATTTAAAAAAATTTAGTTCTACTATGGTTTCCACGGTAGAAAAGGTTTCCAACCTGTCAATTGAACTTCATTGACAAGTTGGAAGCCTGTCCTACATTTAATCCCTTAAAATTGTAATAGAACCAAAATTTTAACTTTAAATAGTTTAAATAACAATTTTGAAGGTTGATGTTTATCAATTTCAGAAAAATATGCAAACTTTTGCAAACTTTTATTTATTAATTCAAAAAACTAAGTAGCTTTGTATCAGAATTTTAACCACCATTAAACGCCAACCACACATGAAAAAAGTTTATTATTTCGTATTTTTCCTTATTGTGTTAAAAGCAATGGAAGTATTTGCTAATTAACACCAAAGAATCCAAGCACATCTCAAAAAGATGTGCTTTTTTTATTGAATCTATTTAAACTTTTCGTTTTGAATGAAAATGAATCCCATTTGTATCAAAACGAACAACTATAAACAAATTCATACACTTGCAAAACGATAATATACACCCAAAGGTAATTTTTTATCAAACGAATCATTCAAATATAACTCTCCAAACTCGTGATTTTTTTCTTGAGTAAACGAACATTTTATTAAATTCTCAACGATTAACGATGAAAATCCCATCGAGTACATATTTAAGATTAGAAAATAGTTTTCCTTATCTAAAATCTGTTCAACGGTTTTTAATAACTCATTAATTTGTTCTTCCAGAATCCACCGTTCACCATCAGGACCACGACCGTAAGCGGGTGGGTCAAGAATTATTCCATTATAAACATTCCCTCTTTTTGCTTCTCTTTTTACAAATTTCAACGCATCTTCCACTACCCACCGAATATTATCCAATGAACTCGCTTCCATGTTTTCTCTCGACCATGAAATAACTTGTTTAATCGAATCCACGTGCGTAATATCTGCCCCAGCTTGCTTAGAAGCTAATGATGCTCCACCTGTGTAAGCAAAAAGGTTTAAAATTTTCGGTTTCCCAAAAGGCAATTTCTTTACTTTTTCCTGAATATAATCCCAATTCGAGGCTTGTTCTGGAAATATTCCAACGTGCTTGAAAGACGATAAAGCCAGTTTGAAATTAAGGTCTAAATTATCAGTTTTATAATTCATAAACCAACGGTCTTCCATACCTTTTTTCATAATCCACTCCCCTTTTTCTTGCGAACCTTTTTCTTTTTTAAAAGTGGCATGTGCCGTTCTTTCCCAATCAGAATCGGGCATAGATTTGTCCCAAGCCGCCTGTGGTTCTGGGCGACGAAGAATATATTTTCCAAATTTCTCTAATTTCTCAAATCCTCCCGAATCTATTAATTGATATTCTTTCCAGTTCTGAGGCGTTTGGAGTTGTATTGTATCGTTGTGCATGAAAATTTTAATTTCTTACCACAAAAGTAAAAACATTAAGTTTCAAATGAGTAATTTTATTTCAGATAAAATACAAAATTATTTCCATGAAAATTTTAATTGCAACCGATAAATTCAAGGATTCACTTACAGCAAAACAAGTTTGTGAAGGCTTACAGCGTGGAATTTTACGCACTTTTCCATCAGCAAAAATCGAAATATTACCTTTGGCTGATGGTGGAGAAGGAACATTAGAAACGCTAAAATCCGTTTTGGGAGGCGAGTTTATTGAATGTGAAGTTAATGACCCTCTTTCACGAAAAATTAAAGCCAATTACCTTTGGATTAAAGAAAAACAAACGGCAATTATCGAAATGGCAAGGGCTTCAGGCATTGAATTATTAAAACAAAGTGAACGTAATTGTATGATAACCAGCACTTACGGAACGGGAGAATTAATTAATAATGCTCTTGAAAAAGGAGCAAAAGAAATAATCTTGACCGTTGGAGGAAGTGCTACAAACGATGCTGGAATTGGCATGGCAACCGCTTTGGGGTATGAATTCCTAAATAAAAAAGGGGAAATACTTGAACCAATTGGAGTAAACCTTCGAGAGATTTCCCTAATAAATATTGAGAAAATCCACCCCAAATTATCTCAAACAAAATTTATCGTAGCAACCGATGTATCAAATCCTTTTTATGGAAAAAAGGGTGCGGCTTATGAATTTTCTCCTCAAAAAGGAGCTGACAATCAAGCCGTTAAAGTTTTAGATTTAGGCTTACAAAACTTAAATCAACTAATAAAAAGAGATTTTAACATAGATTTACAAACCTTTTCAGGAAGTGGTGCAGGCGGAGGAATTGGCGGTGGGGCGGTCGCATTTTTAAAGGCAGAAATTAAATCAGCGGCTCAGTGGATTTTAGAAATTAATCAAATTGAGAGCAAACTTAAAAATGCAGATTTGTTGATTACTGGCGAAGGGAAAATTGACAGTCAAACTTGGCAAGGAAAACTTATTTCCCAATTAGTTTTACAAGCTGAACAGACTCAAACACCCATAATTTTAGTTTGTGGAACTTTACATGACGTGGAAAGCATCATTGCTCAACATGGAATTTTATACGCTTCTTCCATTTTAAATGAACCCATGAATTTGGAAAAAGCCCTTAAAAATGCTCTGGAATTAGTTGAAAATCACGGGGCTTTGTTGGGAAAATTATTGAAAGCAGTAAAAGTAAAAAAGCTCTAAAATTAAAAATTTTAGAGCTCTAAATAAATTTGAGTTTAGTTTAAAACGAAACCTTATTCAAATAATAAACATTCCTTTTCCCACCTTCTTGATCATTACTAATCTTCTGATAACCAGAGGCTAAGAAATAATTATTATACCAAAAATCAATATTATCCGATGTTGTTTGTTTCACTTTATCACCTTCTACTTGCGTGTCAATTGGTTTCTTTTGTGTTTCTTCCAACACCTTTTCGGCTTGAATAATTTTTGTAAAAATTTGACCTTTGTTGCTGTATGAAAGTACAATCTCATCTCCCTTAATGGATGCTTTTACTTTCTCAGTCAATTTTTGCTCTTTCACATCTTTTAATTCAATGCTATTATCCCAAAGTAAGTTTCCCTTTTCATCAAATGCCGCCACAACTGCGTGGGTGTAAATCCAACCGTCGAAAGTTTGCGAATTATTGTAGTTACGATTTCCCCAACCCCACGGCGAATAATACGAACTGAAAGGCGAATACAAACCATAATTACCATAACCCCAACGATAAGGATTATAAAACGAACTATATGGACTTCCCCAACTATTCCAATTATTACCTAAACCGTAAGGATTGAAATTATTATTACGGTAATCTGCATAAAATGCCTCGGCAACCATGATGTATTTACCATCTTTTTTGATAACATCATGCACTAAAAGCCGATAATCTAACCGCAAATCTCCGCCCTTTTCCTTCTTATCTTGAATTTTTTTTTCCTGCCTTTCACGTTGTCTTTCAGGTAAAAAATTGAAGAAATTTTTGAACTTCGTAAAACTATGAAATTTCACATCGGTTACTTCATCATCCGTCAATTTAGAAAAATAAATCCCTTGCGAAGTAGGACCACGAGAAGAACCTATCGAATTTTTATGCCCATACGTTCCAAACATTACTTCGGTTGAATCTGATACTAAATTCAAACGTCCATTCATCATCGCAAATTCATTATCGGGATTCATGGCAACTTGCGAAATTTGCTTACCGTCTTCATCAAATGACTTCAAAACTAATTGATAGTTTTTTCCTTTCGTACCCACTGCATACGTAACATTTAAAATGTCCGAAGTCGTGTCTAATTCCATTGATTGAATCTCAGCTTGGTTCTTCAAAGCACTTGGCAGTATTCTTGTTTTGCGTTCATTCAGGTTAGTAAAGAGAATTACAGGTTGAGAATTAACAACTCCCCCAATAAACACCGAAGAGTTTAATGCTTGAAAATCAGACACTTCCATTCTATCAACCGACATGATTTGATATTTTTCAATAAATCCAGGTCCAATATTAACCTTCACAACTTCATAAACATTACTTCTGTATCTACTGAAAAGTAAATATAAATTACTGCCATCGTACGAATGTTTCACATAATCCAGAGTAGCATCCATTGTGCCATTAACCGTCCAAATTTTGTCAAGATTTGTATCGAAGCGAGTTAATGTATAATTCGTTTTGTTAATCTGATTCAGTACAATAACGCCTTGTTGGTTGAGGGGAATTGTGAAAACTTCCGTGCTGTTTGCAGGTACAGGAATTTCAACACGTTTAACACTTTGAGCCTGAGAAAATTGGCTCATTATCGCTAACATAAAAATTAATATGGTGCGATTTATCATTGTTTTCATGGATATTGATGGTTATAAATAAATGAAAATATTATTTCTAAAACGCCTAAAAATCTAATTTATTTCAAATGTTTAATCAGGTATAACTATTCCAATTTTTCAATTTCTATTCATGAGCCAATCCCAAAATTATGTCAAATTCTTCAGGTCTAATGGCTGTAACAGAAAGCCGCATTTGTTTAATTAACCCAATATCTTTCAATCTTTCGTCGGCTTTAATTTGTTTTAAAGTAACCGTTTTAGGCAGTTTTTGAACAGGAATTAAATCTACTACTACCCAACGATTATCTTCCGTAGTTGGGTCTTGATAAAATTCTTTTACAATCTTCGCTAAACCAACAACTTCCAAACCTTCATTTGAGTGATAAAATAGCACTAAATCACCTAATTGCATGGCTTTTAGGTTATTACGTGCTTGATAATTGCGTACACCATCCCAAACACCGATGCCCTGATTTACAAAATCATCCCAAGAATATTTGAATGGTTCAGATTTTACGAGCCAATAATTCATTTTTATATTATTTTTAATAGTGACTTTAAAAGAAAAATTCAACATGATATTGTCTGGGCGACTGACTTCAATTGTTCTGTAACGGAATCCAAAACGCCATTGTGTTTTACCGAACCTTTACCAATAATGATAATTGCTTTTGAGCCTAATTTTTTAGAGTACGACCCTAATTCTGAAACAACACCTTTACCAAATAGAAGTTTTGTGGGGTTGCTTGATGTGAAGTTTTTCATATTTTTTGTTTAAAGAGATAACCTAATATCACTGCAATAAATTCAGATGGAATTCAAAATCCTGTAAAATTGATTCTCCCGATAGGATATTTCCAAAACCATTGACCTTTGAAATTGTACCAGTCTTTAAGATTTAATATTCTCCGTTAAAATGTCAAATAATTGCTGTAAACCTTCCCCTCCACCCGCTTGGATGTAAATCATATTATCCATTAAATCAATATCTGGTTTTTTGGGGTCAATGATGTAAATTGGAACATCATCACCCACGTAATTTACTAAACTTGCCGCAGGGTAAACTTGCATAGAAGTACCAACAACCACAAAAATATCCGCTTCGGCAGATTTTTCAACCGCATTAATTATCTCTGGAACGTCTTCGCCAAACCATACAATGTGTGGTCGCATTTGAGTACCGTCTTCCGCCAATTCACCCATTTCGATTTCACGATAACCAATATTGTAAATTTTCTCTTTATCTTTTGAGCCTCTCGCCTGTGTGAGTTGCCCGTGCAGATGAAGAATATTGGTTGAACCGCCACGTTCGTGCAAATCATCAACGTTTTGGGTAATAATTTGGACGTTGAAATATTTCTCCAATTTCGCCAAAATTTTATGCCCTTCATTCGACACCACCGTTGGCATTTGAGCCCGTCGTAGATTATAGAAATTCTGAACCAATACGGGATCTTTGACCCAACCAGTCAATGTAGCAACATCCTCAATCGAATAGTTTTCCCAAAGTCCATCTGAATCCCTGAATGTTTTAACGCCACTTTCAGCGGAAATACCCGCTCCTGTTAATACTACTAATGTTTTTTTCATTTTCTTAGTAGGTTTAAATTTAAAACCTTTAATTTTCCAAATGTACACTTTTTTTTGAAAAAGTGTACTCCTGTAATTTTCAATTTAATTTAACGATAAAACGTATAGTATCTTTGTGGTAATACCAGAAAAAATGAACGATAATTTACGCATTATGAAATTAGAAGAACTTAAATATTTAGAGATAAAATTTGAAACGGCAGATATTTTACCACCCCCGTTTTCGCATCAAATATTGCTTACATTCGATTTTAAGAAGGATTTTATTGATACAAAATTTGAAATCGCTTACACCTATCGAGATGAACTAACGGACGAAGAAATTTTGGAAGAGGGTTTCAATGGTGAAGAGGATTTGGCATGGGCGGGTGAGATTTCAAATGAATGGCAAAAACCCATTTGGAAATTATTGGCTTTCACTCCTGAAAAATCCAATAAAAAGGGATTGAAAGAAGAACAAAATTTTCTGGAATTATCTATCAATGAAAAGCCTTTTGGCAATCCTCAAAATCAGGAAGAATGGGAATATTTATTACAAGAATTAACCCAAACTGTGTATGAAACGTATGGAAAAGAAAACCCTTTTAAGCTGATTTTCAAAAACTTAGGCTCGAATAATAGAGTTTCTATTTTTGAACTTATCCTTCATTATACCAACAGAAAAGTAGAAGCATTCACCGAAATTGATGGTGAAAGAATTAATAGAAGTTTACCTTGGGAAGAAGCCAGTGATTTATTGGGACAAGTATTTATCGGTGAATTTTTAACCGATAAAGCCTCAAGAAAAGAACCGCAAACCTTAGGCAAATTTATTTCAGTTGGTGATGGATATTGGTATGAATTTACCAAGAGTTTAAGAAACCCGAATGGAAATAGAAACTACATAACTTCGCTTTACGAACGATTTGAAGAGTATTTCTAATTTTTGTATTAAAGTTTTCCGTATCTTTGCACTCTATTTTATAAAATCAGTACTTTTCATTTTAAACATTTAACAGAAATGCCAAAAATCAAAACCAAATCTGGGGCAAAAAAACGCTTCAAGGTTACAGGAACAGGCAAAATTAAGCGTAAACACGCTTACCATAGCCACATTCTTACAAAAAAATCAACAAAACGTAAGCGTAATTTAGTTCATGCAACGTTAGTGAGTAAAGCAGATATGGACAGAGTAACTTTAATGTTAGTTATGTAATATCAATTAACAGTGAATAATTAGCAATTAACAATTTATTCAGTAATCGACACTTTTTAATTTCTGATAATTGATAACTGATAATTGATAACTGTTTTAAGTTATTGTTCAACCAGAAAATTGGCTTCATAAGTGTAAAAATTTACCGCCAAATTTCAAAAAACAAACAAAATTATGCCACGTAGTGTCAATCACGTAGCGTCAAGAGCAAGACGTAAAAAAATCATCAAATTAGCCAAAGGATTTTACGGTAGAGGTAAAAACGTTTGGACGGTAGCAAAAAATAAGATTGAAAAAGGTCTTCAATATGCTTACCGTGACCGTAAGGTTAAGAAAAGAGACTTCCGTTCATTGTGGATTCAGCGTATAAACGCTGCCGCACGTCAGGAAGGAATGTCTTACTCAGTATTTATGGGTAAGGTTCATGCGAAAGGTATTGAGTTAAATAGAAAAGTATTAGCGGACTTAGCAATGAACAACCCAGAAGCGTTCAAAGCGGTTACAGCATCAATAAAATAGAAAAAAAGAGCGATTCAAATTTGAATCGCT
>JAYVRF010000161.1:0-19722 GCA_043756925.1 Arcicella sp.
TTAAAAGTCCGCAAATTTACATAAAATTGTCTTTGATACCTGATAGCTTGCTTAAAACATATTAATTGTAGCCACACGTTATCCTTAACGTGTTTTAAATTTATGGAACTTACCAAACGCTATTATTCAATTTCAGAAGTGGCAGGAATGTTTGAAATGAACATCTCCAAACTCCGTTTTTGGGAAGAACAATTCCCAACGCTTACTCCCAGACGAGACCGTGCTGGTGATCGAAAATATACCCCAGATGACATCAAAAATCTTCAAGAAATTGTGGAATTAGTTGATTCTCAGGGATATACGATTGATGGAGCAAAGAAGGCGTTAGATAATAAAAAGAAGAAAAAAAATGTTAATCAGGGGGTGATTGATAAATTGGTAGAAATTAAATCGTTCATGCTTTATCTTAAAAAATCCTTGGAAAAGGAGGAAATAATTGAAGATGAAGTGGAAGATGAGGATTAAATTTTTGGTAAGTAAAACATTTTCTATTCCTAATTGCTTTTGATACTATGCCCAAACGTACTTCCATAAATGATGTTCAAGTAATAGAAGATTTGAACGATTTAGACCGCATCGTGATTGATAAACGAAACGATAAAAGAGCGGATGCCAAGAAGAATAGACGCAATCGTCATTATGTAAAAGTGCTTATTAAATCTCAAATGGATTAATCTTTTCCACCCTAACGTTCTTGAAAAGCATCAATTTTCCAACCCGTTTTCCCTTAAAATTTGGGTATAATAGTTGCTATTTAAGCGGTTTTATACGAGTCAATTCCGTATAAAACCGCTTAAAAAAATGATAAAATTACCCTAAATTAGTTAAGTTGAAAACTCATTACCTAACGAAAGTGTATAAGATTCGTATACTTTTCATATTATGTGTGTTTAAGATGGTTGAAATTATCCAATATTATCAATCTCAAAAGGCAAGGTTCTAATTCTTTTCCCCGTCAAATTAAAAATTGCATTGCAAAGTGCGGGGGCAATTGGGGGTAATCCAGGTTCGCCAACGCCACTTGGAGCTTCTTGGTTTTGGATAATATGCACTTCCGTTTTTGGCATCTCATTGATTCTCAATACGTTATATTGATGAAAATTAGTTTGTTCTGCCATTCCATTCTTAAACGTAATGCCATTTTTAATTGCTGCCGTTAATCCCATTACAATATTTCCTTCGGTTTGAGCAATGACATTATTAGGATTTACCGTCATTCCGCAGTCAATTACTGACACAACTTTCTCAATTTTTACGCCTTTCCCCTGCTTTGAAACGGTTACGGCATGAGCAACAATCGACCCAAAAGAACGAGTAACGGCAATGCCAATCGCTTGATTTTCAGGCAGTTTATGATGATAATTTGATTTTTTGGCTAAGGTCTGCAATACGCTACTAAATCTTGGAGAATCCGCCAACATATTCAACCTGAACGCTAATGGGTCTGTCTTAGAAGCGTGTGCCAATTCATCCATAAAACTCTCTTGTCCGAATGCCGTGGTCGATGAATAAACCGAACGCCACCACACAATTGGAATGTCTGTTTCAGCTAAATGAAAACTCATCGTTCTACTTCCAAAATCGTAAGGGCTATCTTCCAAATTTGCCGTTTCAGCAGCCCAGGAATCAGGAGCATCTTTCAATGGAGCTTTAAAAACTTGATGTTCAATCGAAGCTCCCACAATTTTATGGTTATGAGCAACCACCGCACCATTGCCATCCAAACCACCTTCCATCACCGAAACCATGCCTGGGCGGAAAGGTCCTTGCGTAGTATCATCCTCCCGTGTCCAAATGACTTTTATCGGAGCATTTACTTGTTTTGAAATATGTAAAGCCTCCATTACGTAATCGTAATAGGCTTTTCGCCCAAACGAACCGCCCATAAACGGCACGTTGATTTTGATGTTTTCAGGTTTGATTTTTAAGTATGCCGCCACTTCTCCAACCAGTCCATCAGGACCTTGAATAGGTGCCCACAATTCCGCTTTGTCGCCTTGCACCCAAACAGTAGCATTTTGAGGTTCTAAGGCTGCATGAGCCGCAAAAGGTGTTTGATAGGAGGCTTCTAATTTTTGAGTTGCTTCCGAAAAATTTTTACTAAAATTCCCTTTGGTATGGTCTTTATAAGTTTCTCCTTTGGTTTTCGCTAATTTTTGAAGCTCGCCATAATACGCATCAGTGGTTATTTTATCCGAACCTTCCACATCCCATTTTATTTTCAAGGCTTTTCGTCCTTTCAAAGCCGCCCAATAATTATCCGCCACTACTGCCACCGCTTCCACGGTTTTGTGTGGCATTTTTCGCTCGGTTTTTACGACAAATTTTACACCTTTAATTTTCATGGCATCTGTCCCATCATAACTCAACACTTTTCCGTGAATCGTTGGGGAATGTTCGATGCTGGCAAACAACATTCCTGGCACATCGCCATCAATGCCAAAAACTGCCGTTCCGTTCACTTTTGAAGGAATTTCTGGACGTGGAACTGATTTTCCTAAGAGTTTAAAATCCTTGGGGTCTTTCAGTTTAGGCGTTTTAGGAACTTCTAATTTTGAAGCTTCTGCTACCAACTCACCGTAAGTAAATGCTTTATTCGTTGGTTTATGAATTACCTTCGCATTTTCCGCAAAGCACTCACTCACAGGCACTTGCCATTTAGTAGCGGCGGCCGAAATCAACATTTCTCGCACGGCTGCCCCCGCAGTTCGCATGGGAGTCCAACGAGAATTTACCGAAGACGAACCTCCCGAAAGTTGTGAACCATATTTAGTTTGTCCGTCCGTATTACGGATTTCTACTTGGTCAAGGCTCACTTCCAATTCCTCTGCCAAAAGCATTGGCAAGGCTTGGTGCGTACCTTGTCCCATATCTGGACGAGCATTGAAGAGCGTAATTTTTCCCGCATCATTTATCAAAATATACGGGTTCAATTCAAGCCCCAAAGCGTTGGCGTTGGCAGTATCAATTTTATGAACAATGGTTTTTGAATTACCGAATGAAGGTAACGAAAAACCGATAGCTAAGATTGAACTGGCTTTTATGAAGTCTCTGCGGGAGTTGGATTGTGTCATTTTCGTAATTATTTAAGCGAATTGCTCCGCTATCGCTAATTTATATTATTTAATCGAATGTCTCTTTTTGTGTAAAACAACAGGGTTGAGGTCGAATGGGACTTCTATTTGTTTTCCTAAAAAATCTGTTTTAAAAGGCAAATTAACTCCATGCAAAGTGCCTTTTTCGCTTACTGAAACGTATTTGAAAATTTGATAATTTTTGAGTTGATGAAAAAATAGCTAAGTAATTAGAGATTTTAAAATCTCCCCAAAATCATTCACTCTCGCTTCTCCTGTATTCTAAAGACAAAAGACAAGTAATTTTGAAAGACTTAATTTTTATAATCTCAGCAATATGTGGGATATTATTCACGCTATTTACCAGTAGAATTTTCCCCTTCCTTCATCATCTCCGAAGCCCGATGAATGGCTTGGCGAATGCGTGGATACGTACCACAACGACAAATATTGCCCGACATTGCCGTATCAATATCTTCATCCGTTGGGTTTGACTTTTCTTTTAATAATGCCACTGCAGACATGATTTGCCCCGACTGACAATAGCCACACTGCGGAACTTGTGCCTCAATCCAAGCCTTTTGAACGGCATGGTCGGTATTAACAGAAATGCCTTCAATCGTGGTGATTTTATTAGAAGATTTTAACGTCGAAATGGGCGTTGAACATGAACGAATTGGCTGACCGTCAAGATGTACCGTACAAGCACCACAAAGAGCCATACCACAACCAAATTTTGTACCTTTTAAGCCTACATAGTCACGAATTACCCACAAAAGTGGCGTGTCTGAATCAGCTTCAACATTATATTTTTTTCCGTTTACGGTAAGATTATATTTCGCCATTGTATTGTCAGATTATTATTTCTAATCGTTTGTTTATCAGTTAGTTGATTTGCTTTATAAAAGTATAAAATATTAGTATAATTCTTCAAATTATTCACAAAAAGAATAAATTATCTACAAATTTACCATAAAAATTATTACATTTATTTCAACATTAATAAATATTTAAAAATGATACAGACACTCAGAAAAATTGGAAATTCAAACAGTATATTGATTCCTAAAGCGATGTCAGTAACTTGTGGTATTACAGATGAAGTTGAGATGGAAGTTTTAGGTGATTCAATTATGTTGCGTTCAACTAAAAAGAAAGCCCGTGACGGTAGCTCCTCTCACACATTCCAGAAAATTATTCCCTACAAAAGTAAATTGTGTTTTTGCTGGACAAGATGGTCAAGTTGCATTAGACCAAATGCGGGCAATTGATATGAGTTCCAGATTAACAAAAAAGCGGGAATTCTTGAAGATGTTGCTTGCGAACAAGTATCCAAAATCTTAGATGAAATGTTTAAATATTAACCTCACCACTCAGGCGTAACCCCTCCACGCACCCGTGAATTCAACGCCAAACGAATAGCAAATTGCGTATTCACAAAGCCATTATTCTCTTTCGGAATTCTAAGACTATTATAATTAAAAACAGCCTCAATTCGCAGAATTCGAGCAATTCCATCAATTCCGTAACCAAATTCTACGTTGTGAACGTCATTTTTTGCGGTATACAAATAATTGGCAAAAAACTCTTCCCGAATTCCTAAACGCCTTACTGAAATCAATTGCGTTAAGGCAAATTTCCGTAATCCCACCATCGTCATAATATCTATGTATGAACCGTTTGTGGAATAATAATACTGGTCAATTATTTTTTTACTCGCTCCCCAAACATAATTATCATAAAAACCAACTAAACGATGCGTGGTGAGAGCTTCACCAATGGAAATCATATTATTATTTCCATTAAAATGTTTAAAGTCGGCAAACGTCATATTTTTAGCACTTAAAAATGCCCCAGCCTGAGCAATATAATTGAAATTGGCGTTAATACTCAACGGAAAATTGTGAGTAATTCCCAATTCAATCGTGTGAAAATCAATTTGAGAATTGAATACTTTTGGAATTGCTCCTCGGTATTTTAAGGTAATTAAAGGAGAAGAAGAAAAATCCACCGAGCGAATGTTATTACGATATTGTTTCTTTAAAAACGGTCGATAATTAACTTGAAAACTGGCAGTAAAAGCGTCATTGGTCTTGAACTCCGTAGCCCCAATTTCTTGATTTACAGGGAAATTAGAGATATATTCAGCATTTCCAAAGTCAATCCATGAGTGATCAATCGTGTTTTGAAGCGGGTATCTTCTCGCCCATTCTATGGAAGTTCGGATGCCAAAGGTATTTGAAAAACGGTCGTTAAAGCTAAGATTTATGAAATCTTTCTCGAAGATTTTTACGTAATTTTTCTTCAATAACAACGATGAAAGTGAGTTCAAATCGAAGGCAATTGGCGAATCAACATTATACTGCGAAACAAATTTTCCACCCGAAATATTAAAATCTTCTTTTTGGGTTTTCCAACGAATTTTTACCATTCCCATTGACCTATTTTGGGTCAAGGAATATCGCCATGTTGGGTCAATTTCCCACCAATCATACCGATTTTTACGATACCTAAATATTGCTCCTGTGTTCAAAACGTATCCTTCAACGGTATTATAATTAAAATCTAAGGGAGCAGATTTGTAGTAAATCTCGTAGGGATAATAACCTCTGTTGGTACTTCCCCAAAAAAATGAACGACTAAAAAGAATACTTCCAATCCCGAATTTTTGATTTGCTTGTCGATAATTAGCGTACTCATCAGGCTGTTGGGGAAGGGTATTTTTATTCTTTCCAGCAATGGGCAAATCAGGCGTAAATATTTGAAAATCAGAGAATTGCTTCAATTCACTCCAATAATTATTCGCACGTTCATTAGCTTGTGGAAGAACATTTATTTTATCATAACGTTTCAAACCCGAAGCAATATTGGCATCACTCCATTGATTTCTGAGGTTAGTTCCTAATGCCGACATCACTTGCTTGAATTGCTGAACTTCAAAATTTCGCTCTTGAACATTCACAATTTCATAAAACTCATTTTCAGCGGGTCGTTCAACTTTTTTTGATTCTTCGGGAGTTAAATTTTGATAATTCCAAACCTTCGCAACGTATTGATATTCACCATCAAAACCCATTAAACTTCCAGAAGTTTTAAGGTTGAATTCTTCGGGCAACCACTGATTTAATTGTTTTGAATAATCAATAACTATCTGATAATCAATGGCATAATGACGTACTGAGAGATTTATATGTTGAATAGAATAATCATCGGCAGTTAAGGAAATAGTACCTTTAAAAACTTTTTCATCGTTATTATTCTTAGGAATTACCCTAATTTCGTAAATTTTCTCGCCTTCAATTTCAGTCGCTTTAATTAAAGTAAAATCGTAAAAGTTAAATGCTTTTGGAGAAAGCGGGGAAATTGCACCAGTCCCTAAAATGGATTTGTAAAAATTCGGATTAACTAACTTATCGGGACGTTCCTCGGCTTTATAATTATTCCTAACTGCCTGATAATCAAAATAATAGTCATTAGAATTATTGACAAAGAATTTTGCAAAAGATTCAGATTGATAAGTTAAACCTTCTTCAATTCCTTCATTTACTAAAAGCGACTTCCAAATAGTAGGCACTCTTGTCCACTTGCCCGAATTTTGAATAAAGGTTTCGGCTGAATAATTAGCATACGTTTTATCATGTAAAGGGGCGGCTTCAATGGCTTTTTGAATGATGTTTTTAACCGAAATAGAATCTACTGAATTTTTACTAAAAGCCTGTATTTTAAAGGTATAAAGTAAAAAAAAAGATACTGTTGCATTTGCTAAAATTCTTGGAAGCATTTTGATTGTGTTGTTTCTGAATGAAGTACTTAGGTAGGGCAAATATTATAATATAAAATTACAAACAATCTTTGAGACTATTATTTTGATTCTATTAAATATTAGCTAACGGATTTATTTTAATTAAAATATTCTAAGGTTTTTCTAAGGTATGAATATAAACCAGAATAATATTTTATTTGTTACTTTTACGTAAGCTAAAATTATTCATAACGGACACATTTCCCCTAAACCATGCAATCCACTCAGTTAAGCCTTATTGTCAAGAAACTAACCGAGTTTTACGGAATAAAATTTGATAATTTCACAGGACACACATCTCTTATTGGCGTAAAAAAATACGCTCAGAATGAAACTGATGCCTTCATTAGTGATTTAATTCAATATTCTCGTAAACACAATTTTCTCCTTGTCGAAAAGTATATTTCCAAAGAAAATTTCCCGCAATTAATTCAAAATGCTGAACATCCAATCATTTTTGTGGATGGAGGTAAAATAGTAATTGCGGCACATTTACTTAAAAACCACAAACCATTTTTTTATCAGTCGGTAGATAATCAAGATTTTGAGGAAATTTCTGAAAATTCTTCTTTTAATCCCCAAACAATCAGCAATAATCCTAATAAATCAAAAGACGGAATGATTAAATTTTTAACGGTTTATCCAATTGAAAACATTAATGATAACGTGAATACCGAAGAAACTACCCCTTTGAAGCGTTTGTTTAAAATGCTTCGCCCAGAGCGTAAAGACATCGGCTACATTTATGTTTATGCTATTGTTGTGGGTATTATGAGTTTAACCTTACCCCTTGGTATTCAGGCGATTATCGGTTTAGTATCGGGCGGATTGGCATTTAGTTCGGTTTATGTTTTGATTGGCGTGGTGATTTTGGGCGTAATTATTTCGGGAATTATGCAAATCTATCAATTGACTTTAGTGGAGGTTTTGCAACGAAGGGTTTTCACAAAGGCAGCGTTCGAATTTACGTATAGAATTCCCAGGGTAAAGTCTGAATCACTTTTGGGTTCGTATGCCCCCGAATTAATGAACCGTTTTTTCGATATTGTTAATATTCAAAAAGCATTACCAAAAGTGTTAATTGACATGACGGCGGCGGTGATACAAATCCTTTTTGGAATTATTTTATTATCATTATATCATCCTTATTTCATCGCATTTGGACTTATAATTATTACAATTGTGGTGATTGTGATTTATTATAATGCCCCAAAAGGCATGGAAACCAGTTTGGCGGAGTCAAAATATAAGTATAAAGTTGCTCAATGGTTAGAAGATATTGCCAGAACCTTATACGCTTTTAAGTCTGCAGGTTCAACCAATATGCCCATGCAAAGAATGGATTATTTGGTGAATAGTTACTTGAAATACAGAGAAAAACATTACAAAGTTCTTTTAAATCTCTACGGAAATGCCGTCTTTTTTAAGGCTTTTATTACGGGTTTATTGTTGATTTTGGGGACGACTTTGGTTATTGACCGACAGATTTCATTAGGACAATTTGTGGCTTCTGAAATCATTATTGTTTTGGTTGTTAACTCCGTTGAGAAACTTATTTCTGGCACTGAAACGGTTTTTGATTTATTGACTGCCATCGAAAAAATGGGTCATGTTACGGATTTGCCCTTGGAAAGAAGCAAAGGTTTACAAGTGAATTTTCACGAACAAAATCATGGGTTAGACATTAAAATTAAGAATTTATGTTATCGTTATGCCGATGGGAACAAATTAGTTTTAAATAATTTGAGTCTTGAAGTGAAACCCAATGAAAGCGTTTGTATTACGGGGATGAACGGTTCAGGCAAAGAGACTTTATTAAAAATATTATCAGCAATTTTTACCGATTTTGAAGGTTCAATTTCTTATAATGACTTATCAATCAAGGATATAGAATTAAATTCAATTCGTGATGCCATTGAAAGAAATTTGGCAACTGATTTGATTTTTGATGGAACAATGTTAGATAACATTGTGATGGGGCGAGTTGGAGTTTCACTCCAAGACGTGCAATGGGCTTTGAAAAATCTCCACATGAACGACAATATTGCTGAACTTGAAGAAGGATTAAGTTCACAAATGATTGCGGGCGGAAAGCGTTTTTCGGAGAGTTTTATTGCCAAGATTTCGGTAGCTCGTTGCGTGGTTGAAAAACCAAAATTATTAATGATTAATGACATTTATCGTGAATTACATAAATCAGAACGCATGAGTGCCATTGCTTTTTTAACGGATAAAGCAAACCCGTGGACGCTTTTAACTATTTCAAACGACCCTATGATTATGGCTGCCTGCGACCGTGTAGTAGTGTTGAATGAGGGAAAAATTGTGCTTGATGGAAATTACAAAGATTTAATCAAAAACCCTGATTTTCAGGATGTTGTAGATTAAGATTAAAATATTATCTTGGCAACCTCGTCAAGATTTGGATTGCGAAACGTCGCACCGTGTCAGATTAGAGGATTTGTGAGATTGACTTAGCATTTAAAAATCTAATAAATCCATTAATCTGACACGGTGCGAGGTTTCGCAATCCAAATTCAGGCAAAATATCAACAACGAAAAATGTTAAACATATCAAATAAAAGTGTAGCTAATGAAATCAATGATAATTTTGATTTACACTCACTAAAAACTTTACACACCCCCCGTTCTGCCGTGATTTTGACTCGGTGGATTTTGGCAATACTCATCGTTTTGTTATTGATTCTGTTTTTACCGTGGCAACAAAATGTAAATGGGAAAGGTGAAATATCAGCTCTTACACCTGGCGATAGACCCCAAAATATTCAGAATATTATCTCCGGGAAAATTGAAAAATGGCTCGTTCGTGAAGGCGATTTAGTGAAGAAAAACGACACATTAATGATTATTTCCGAAATGAAAGATGAGTATTTCGACCCACAATACCCACAGCGTTTGCAGGAACAATTATTGGCAAAACAAGATGCCATAAAAAGCTATCAGTTAAAGATTCAATCACTTGATAATCAGATAGTTGCCTTACAAGAAAACAACAAGTTTAGTCTTCAAAAAGCTCGAAATAAAGTAAAACAAGGCTATTCAAAAGTAACAGCAGATAGTACGGATGTTTTAGCAGAACAAGTGCAAGTAAATATTGCCAAAACTCGTCTCGACCGTGGTGAGGAACAACTGAATAACGGCGGTTTAGTCTCATTGAGTGAAGTCGAAACAAGACGGCTAAAATACCAAGAAGTCAGAGCAAAGTTAGTTTCAAATCAAAATAAATTAGCAATTTCGAGACAAGAATTAATTAATGCTCGAATCGAGTTAAGTTCGATTGATGCGGAATATGCTGAAAAGATTGCAAAGGCACAATCCGACCGTAGTTCAGCGTTTTCTTCGTTGGCAACGGGTGAATATGAGTTATCACAGTTACAAAACAAAATCACAAATGTGGACATTCGTAGAGGGCAATATTTTGTAAAAGCACCCCAAGAAGGTTACATCGTAAAAGCCTTAAAAATGGGTCTGGGCGAGACCATTAAAGAAGGTGAATCCATCGCAACTTTGCAACCTTTCGCTCCCGAAATGGCGGTTGAAATGACCGTGAGAGCAATGGACGTGCCTTTAATTGAGCCTGGACGAGAGGTTAGATTGCAATTTGAAGGTTGGCCCTCGCTGGTTTTTTCGGGTTGGCCTTCTACTTCCGTTGGAACGTTTGGAGGAATCGTGAAAGTGATTGATAGAATTGATAATGGTAAGGGTGAATACCGAATTTTAATTACGCCAAAAATACAAAAAGATGAACAAGTTTGGCCCAAACAATTACGGATGGGTTCGGGTGTTATTGGTTGGGTGATGCTGGAAGATGTGCCTGTGTGGTTTGAAATCTGGCGACAACTCAATGCCTTTCCTCCTACTTTGAAAAAAGAACCCAAGGCGGTTTTGAAGGAGAAGTAACTTGGGGGAAGTATGGAGATTGGGAGATTGGAGGAATGGAGTAAGGATTTTGAATTATTTTGGCTTTGTGTATATTTTTTGACTACTTAAAACTACCACTTATAACCAAGTATGTAATTGTAAACTACAAATTTATTTATTATTAAAATAAAAAATATTCAATGCAAGGTTTATTACGTAAAACCTTAAACCTTTGAAAATGAACAAATTAACAATCATATTTATATTATTAATATCCTTCCAAGCCAATGCACAAACCACTTTTGGCTATGAAGATTTTAAGAATTTAGTCCTTAAAAATCATCCAACGGTTAAGCAAGCAAATCTTTTCATACGGGATGCACAGACTGAAATTATGCAAGCCAAAGGGGCTTTCGACCCAAAACTTACCTCCTATTTCGACCGCAAATCATTTAAAGGAATTGATTATTATAATCGTTGGGATAATGTTTTGAAAATTCCCACTTGGTCGGGCGTGGATTTCAAATTAGGGTATGAGAGAAATACGGGTAAATATTTATTAGAAGAAGAATCTTCGCAACTTTTGGTGGCAGGATTAAGCGTTCCAATTGGGCAAGGCTTGATAATAGATGCGAGGCGTAACACCTTGAAACAAGCACAATTAGGAAAAAATTATGCCGAAGCCGAACGCCAAAAACTTATTAGTTCAACGGTTTTTTATGCCGCTAAAAGCTATTGGGATTGGTGGTTTTCATATCAGCAACTGCAGTTAATTCGAGAAGGTTACGACTTAGCAAACACTCGTTTCATTGCCACTCGTGAACGTGCAAGAGTGGGTGAACAAGCGGTAATTGATTCAGTTGAAGCAAAAATTACGCTACAAGACCGAGAAGTGTCGCTTCAACAAGCCATGATTGAGTTACAAAATTATCGCTTGGCATTGTCCAATTATTTATGGTCGAGCAATGAAACACCGCTTGAATTACCCGAAGATGCGGCTCCTCCTGTTGCACCGATTCGCAAAGTTGATGAAACTACTTTATTGGCTTTAATCAACCAAGCAAAATTACAACATCCTGAAATTCAAAAACTTAACGTTAAAATTGACCAATTACGAATAGAAGAGAGGTTTAGAAAAGAAATGTTGAAACCTGTTTTTAATGCTAATTTTAATTTTATTGCGGATGGATTTGTAAACAAACCTTTATCTAATTTCGAGAACTCATTTTCGCCAAATAATCATAAATTGGGTTTTGAGTTTGTTATGCCTTTATTCCTTAGAAAAGAACGTGGTAAACTTCAACAAATCAGGATTAAACAACAATCAACGGGCTTAGATTTGAATTTAGCTCGTCGAGAAATTATGAATGATGTTTATGCAGCTTATAATGAGGTTCGGAATTTTGAAAACCAATTAAAAATTCAACAAAATGCAACGCAAAATCAAGAAATTCTTGTTCGAGCTGAACAACGCAAATTTGACATTGGAGAAAGTACATTATTTTTGATAAATACCCGTGAAAGTAAATTGATTGAAATGAAAACGAAAGTAGAATCGTTAAAAAGTAAATACGAAAAGGCTTTGGCGAATCTGGCATACATGGCGGGGTTGACGGAACTTTTGTGAGAAAAGTTGGAACACCTATTAGTCTCACCGTCCGTCTTGATGCCTTCGGTAACGCAGATTTAAGAGGATTTTAACGATGAACGGCGTGTTTTCATTTCAGAATCAAAAGGCTTCAATGAATGGAGTGCGGATTTAATTCGTGTTCCACTTTTACAAAATATTTTATAGAAACAGCAAATAAATATCACCTCACCGAAGCTGAAAAAACCTTCATTAAATCTCATCAAAATGATGAAATAACGACCTTACTTTTACAGGCTAAAAAATATCCTAATCTCAATATTCCAGATTTAGTTTTACAGATAAAAGCCCGGCAGAAAGCAAAATCAAAACTCCCAGAGTGGTTTGAAAACGAGGAAATTATCTTTCCAAAAATGCTCTCTGTCGAGCAATCTTCTTCTGAAATTACCGCAAAATTCAAAGCAAATTTAGTATCTGGCGAAACCCTCATTGACCTCACAGGCGGTATGGGTGTGGACATTGCCTACATGAGTAAGAGCTTTAAGAATACCTTTTATTTTGAGCAAAACACTGATTTATTGGAAGTTACGAGATATAATTTTGAGCAATTGGGGATTAAGAATGTGGCTTTTGTAGAGGGGAATTCGGTGGAAAAATTGTCAGAATTGGGATTCGTAGGATTAAAGGATTTACGGATTGAGGAAGAAGAAAAATTATCTGAGGCGACCCCGTCCGAACTTGGATTGCGAAACATCGTACCTGGTGGATTAATGGATTTTAGGATTGAGGACGAAGGAAATCATACAATCTTAAAATCCACCCAGTGCGACGTTTCGCAATCTAAGTTCAGACACAAAAATACGTGGTTTTACCTCGATCCTCACCGTAGAAACGATACAGGAAGTAAGGTTGTCAAACTACAAGATTGTGAACCTAATATTTTAGCAATCAAGGACTTACTGTTTGAACACACTGACAATATTCTCCTAAAAGCCTCTCCAATGTTAGATATAGATTTGGCGGTTTTGGATTTGGAAAATGTTTCGCAGGTGTATGTGGTGGCGGTTGAAAATGAGGTGAAAGAAGTATTATTTCATTTACAGAAAAACAAATCCGATGAAGTAATCTTGAATGCTGTCAATCGGACAAAAAATGATTCTACAATCTTATCTTTCACCAAATCAGAAGAGAAAGATGCAAGGATAAAACTGAGTTCTCCTAAGCAATATTTATACGAACCAAATGCTGCCATTATGAAGTCGGGTGGGTTCAGATATATTGCACAACACTTTGATTTACAGAAGATTGCACCACATAGTCATCTTTATACCTCCGAAGAATTGGTAGATAATTTTCAAGGAAGAGTATTTAAAATAATAGCGGTTTGTAAGTTAGATAAGAAAGAAATATTGAAACATTTATTGGAAAATAAAGCCAATATTACAGTCAGAAATTTCCCTCTGACGGTGCAACAGATTCGGGATAAAATGAAATTATCTGATGGTGGAAGTGAGTATCTTTTTGCGACGACGGATGCTCAAAATCAGAAGATTGTGATTGTTTGTCGGAAAATTTGAATCTACTTTTCGTGTTGAGGCATGATTTTTTTGATTAAATAATACAACGGTAAACCACCCAAAAATAAGCTAATCGCTGTGGGCAAATTATCGACATTACTGTATAAAGATGCGGCTGCAACAAGTGTGTAAGTCACAATAAAAATGGCAGGAAACAGCACTTTCCCAAAGCCAATTGTATAAAGATTTTCGGTAGTATTCTGTAATTTTTTACGCAGAATAAATACTGTAAAAGCCGAAGTAATCATCCCAATTGAGTCGCAAAACATTACATAATTTAGTAATTCTTTGAAAGAATCAGCAAAGAAAAGTATCAAAATCAAGAAACTCGCAAAAATAGTCAAGGCAATTTCTTGAACTTGCGTTTTATCGTTTTGCTTACTGAAAAATTTAGGCAAAACACCATCCTCCGCCATGGCATAATATACTCGTGGATTCGTGAGCATGGAAGAATTGACAAATGTTAAAACGGAAATAAAGAGCAAAACTGAGGTAATCTTTGAGCCAATTTCTCCGAAAAACACCTTCGCTAAATCGGAAATCAAGGACGTTGAATTGGCAATTCCATCAATTCCTAAACCATTATAATATGCATAATTGATTGCCAAATACAAAAACATCACAATACCACAACCAATAAAAATGCCTCTGGGTGTATTTTTTGAAGGATTTTCAATATCCGTTCCAAAATTTATCGTTTGTTGATAACCACTATACGTAAAGAAAATGGGAATAAAGCTGAGTGCTAAGGCTTTGAAATAATCCGACGTTTCCCAAGTGGCAACAACTAAATTTGTTGAAGACTTTGGTGTTGGATGATTGCCAAAAATTGTCAAAATTAACAATCCCATCAACACGATTTTTATCATGGAAAGCATATTTTGGGTTTTGGCAGAAAGCCGAATTCCTAAGAAATTTATCCCGTATAAGATTACAATCGTAGCGATGGAAGTAATCTTAATTCCCAATGGATTTTGCAGTGATTCAGGCATCAAAATAGGATTGATATATTCCGCCCCAACCATTGCCACGATGGAAACCGCCCCCGCATTAGAAATCACAATCATCCAATTGACCATGAAGGCAAAAGCGGGGTGATAACAGTAAGAAAAAATCTTGTAGAAACCGCCTTTTACAGCATATCGTGAGCCAATTTCTGCATAGGTTAGTCCCCCAAAATAGCTAATAACTCCCCCTAAAATCCACGCTAAAAAGAAAATTAAAGGAATTTGTGCCGTTTTAGCAACTTCAACGGGGTTTCTAAAAATTCCCATGCCAATGATTAAACTTATCACCAGCATGACGGTATCGAAGAGGTTGAGTTTATTTTTGTGGTTCATGTGTTTTAAATTTCTTTGCCTGTAAATTAGAAATTAGCCGTCAGAAATCATAAATTTGACGTAAATAAATTATAATTCATGAACTGGAAATCCCTTTATACCAGCAAACGCCTCGGTGCGGAAAGCCGTTACGAAACTGAAAAAGCTGACCTCATCAGAAATGCTTATTTGCGTGATTATGACCGACTTATCTTCTCTTCGCCCTTCCGAAGAATGCAAAATAAAACCCAAGTTTTTCCAGTACCAGGACCCATTTTTGTGCATAATCGCCTTACGCATAGCCTTGAAGTTGCTTCGGTTGGGCGTTCGTTGGGGAAAGCGGTTGGCGTTAAGTTATCACAAAAATATCCCGAAGAAAATCCTGATTTTCATGAGTTTTATCGCTATGATTTACCAACCGTAATTGCCACGGCTTGCTTGGCTCACGATATTGGAAATCCGCCTTTTGGACATTCGGGAGAGTCGGCAATTCGGAATTATTTTGATAATCTCACGGGTGAAACCAAAGATACTTTGGAAGCTGAACTATCTGAAAATCAGCATAATGACTTCCGAAGGTTTGAAGGGAATGCCAATGCTTTCCGTATTCTTACCAACGACCAAAACGGACATAAATTAACTTATACCGCCATTGCAACCATCGTAAAATATCCGACGGATTCCACCAATGGATTTAATAAAAAAACGGGATTAATCGGTACAAAAAAATCGGGATTTTTTGATTCAGAAATTGGGGTTTATCGTAAAGTTGCCGATGAATTGAATATCCAAGTGCTGAACGATGAACTCAACACTTTCGCCCGACATCCATTTGTGTTTTTGATGGAAGCTGCTGACGATATTTGTTACAGAATTATTGATTTAGAAGATGCTCACCGCCTTAGAATTCTGACGGTTCAACAGGTTTTGGACTTGCTCCTACCCTTCTGGAAAAATGACGAAACGGCTTACAAATACCTGACAGAAAGTAAGTTACCGAGAATCATTGACAATAATGAAAAGTTAGCTTTCCTTCGAGCGATGCTCATAAATCTTCTCTCGCAACAATGCACGGAAGCATTTATGAAGCATGAGAAAGAGATGCTTTCAGGACAATTAAACAAGTCGTTGATAGATATGTTGGACGTTCATACGCAGGCGTGTTTGCAAAAAGTGGATGATATTTCGGTGAGTGAAATCTATAATCATAAGTCGGTAATTGAAATAGAAATTGCGGGCTATAACGTTATTGGAACTTTATTAGAAGAATTTGTAACGGCAGTTTTACATCCGTCTCGCTCAAAATCGGGTAAACTATTACAGCTTATTCCAAAGCAATTTAACATCAATCAACAGAGCTTATACGCTGACATTCAATCAGTTGTAGATTTCGTGGCGGGTATGTCAGATTTGTATGCAGTGGATTTGTATAGAAGAATCACAGGGATAACGATTCATTGAGAATTAGACCACGGATTCGGATTGTACAGATATTACGGATTTACACGATCTTTTTTTATTTTATCCGTGTAAATCAGTAAAATCCGTGGTTTAACACCCTAATTCGTTTTGCGAACAATGACTGGACTGCATTTTGGGTCGGTTGAACATACTGGAACAGGGGTTTTATATATCCCAAAATCAATAGTCAAATTTGAATTTCTATCCGCAGTTGTGCCATTAGTTGTATCGCCATCATTCTGTGGTTCTCCAAAATTTGTTAAGGTAATATAGTTCGTTCTAATCGTTTGTCCCACAATCATCGTTCCATCATCCTCATCATTTACGTCGTCATTTGCCTTTATCGAAGGTTCATAAATCCCTGTGGATGAGCCATTTGTGCCTACACTCGACGAATATCCAGCGGGAGCATCAATCTCCACAACATATGAATTTGGCACTAAATCTTTAAAAATATATTTGCCCGTATTTGGGTCAGTTGTGGTAGTTTGAACCGCAATTCCATCGGGAATATTGGTGGGTATTCCGCCTTCGATTTTTGCTTTAAATAATCTTACGATAACGTTTCCAATACCCGATTCTCCATTGTTATTTATACCATTGTTATTGGCATCTTCCCACACTAAATTGCCAATACTAAGGCATTTATTGAGCGTTGGGGTTAAGGTTACCGTCACCTTACAACCATTTTCAAAGGTTTCTGTCAGGCTATATTCTCCCAATTGCCTCAAATCTTCAGTAGTTGGGATATTTATACTTGATGCAGTAGAAGTAAAATTATCAGGTCCAGTCCATAAATAGCTCAACGGTTGCTCTTCGTTTTGCCTATCCACAACATCCCTTAGACGCAAATTTTCCCCTACGCATATATTCGTAAAACCACCAATGATTGCTACTGAAATGGCATTTAACTGCACTACAGTAGTGGCAGAGGCAAACTGTCCACCCTGTGTAATCGTAATGGAATAAACTCCTACGCCATTACTATTGAAATTTGTAATAGTAGCATTTTGCTCATTAGAAACGTACCCATTAGGACCTTGCCAAGCAAAGATTGCCCCAGCCATTGCGTTAGTAGTTGCGTTAATTTTAAAATTCGAATTGAGACAAGTAGGAATGGTATCTTTTACCGAAACCGTGAGTTGAGCGTAGATTTTGGAAGAAAATAAAAAGGGTGATAATATCAAAAAACAAGCAAATATTGCTTTTTTTTTATTGAAATGAGCGAAAATTTTCATTGATCAATGAGAGTAACGTAAGCTGAAAAATAATTTTAGAACGTTTCAAAAAGAAGGATTATGGTGTTGAGTAGGTTATCAAAAACTGTGCCGATTTATATTAATTTACAGAAAAATGTTAATCCAGATTTTTCACCTTTTCTATTAAACGGTTAAATTCCGTCATAGAATATCATTAAATTTACAACTCATCTAATTTACCAAATTCATGAAAAAGAATCTACTATTTGTATCACTTATTTTTTTGTCTGTTATTTCCTATTCTCAAGTAATTTCGCCAGAAAGATATCCAACCCGACAAGTGGGGTGGACTATTAATGAAAGTTTGAATAATCCTTTAAAGACTCCTGATGGTGGTATCATTGGATGTAATACTCAAACAAGAAAATATTCAGAATCTGGTATTTTGCAATTTTCACTGCCATTTGTTTACAATACTATTTTACCTACTTCTGATGGTGGTTACATTTTGAGTATTATTGCTTCCGTTGCTCAAACCTCATTGACATCATACTTTGGAGGGTTTGATACTTGGATTGTTAAAATAAATTCTGTTGGAGTGATTCAATGGCAAAAAAACCTTTCAGGGACAGGTGATGATATTTTAGCAAGTATGAAACTCAATGCTAACGGTGATTTAATTGCTCTTTTAAGCTCTAATTCAATTGATAATTTCGGAGTTGGAAATCAAGGTGGGAAAGATTTATGGTTAGTTCATCTGTCTTCCATCGGAACTTTAACCAAAATAAACTTAGGTGGTTCTGCGGATGAAGCTTTTAAAAATTTAGAACCAATATCCTCAACAGAATCATTAGTTTGTTTGACGACTACTTCTCAAAATGGAGTATTCAATCAAGGGTTCAAGGGAGGAATTGATACATGGGTTTTGAAAATTACCAAAGGGGTTTCTCTGTCAATCACTCAGAAAAGGGCTTATGGAGGCTTTGCTGATGATGAAGCTAACTTGACAATCAGTAATAATAAATACTTGTTGTCAGGTTATTCAAAATCTAATAGTGGTGATTTGAGTGTAAATAGAGGCTTAAAAGATATTTGGATATGTTTTATCAATACAGATGGAACTCTTATTAGTTCTGATAATTATGGAGGTGCAGGTGATGATTTTGCCAGAGATACTTACTTTAATACTATTGATAATACCTTTTATATTTTGGGGGAAAATAGTTCTACTGACGGTGATTTTCCAAATACTACAACTGGAATTATTGAAGAAAGGTTGTTCAAGTTTAATACTATTGGTGGATTTCTATGGAGAAGAGACTTCTATGTTCAGCGACCTTTCGATAATAGTAATTCTTGTAAAATGATAAAATTTCCAAATGAATCTGGAATTTTTATCACTGGTCGAACCAGTAATTCAAATTTTACTAATCTATTTATTAAACCATCAGGTTTTCCAACCAATTATAACTACTTTTCTTTTATATGTAAACTAAACTCAATTGATGGTGCTACATCATGGTATAATGTACCTATAAATTATGACCCTAATAGACCTCTCACTTTCAATGTTTTAGAGAAGGATTCCGAAGGTAATATTTTATGTTCTTTACTTGCCCCAAGTAATTTTTATGCAGTTAGTAAATTATTCAGTATCAACTTTCAAGGTAGTGAAGTTAAAACAAATTACGAATATCCTTGCCCCGATTTTAGTTTCCCGAATAATGGTCATCTCTATTGCCAACCTGCTTCACTATCAGCCACATCGGGCAATAATGGGGTAGTATTTGTTCAATATTTTTCTTCGTCCTATTATACAA
>JAYVRF010000162.1:0-19541 GCA_043756925.1 Arcicella sp.
GATAAAGAAGTTTATGAGAAATTTAAGCCTTAAATGTATTTAACCGCAAGGACGGGAAAAGATGAAATAATCAAGCTATTAATGAACCAGTCTATCAGCACAGAACATTATGATGATATAATTGACAGAATCAAGAGACACAGAGTCCCACGCCCAAACAGAAATTTCCACAGGTAAAAGCAAAACTGTCTAAACGAAAGTTCTTTATCAACAAAAGGTCAGGGGTATTACTACAATATTCACTTAAATTGATGATATTGAGCGTACGCTACAACCAATTCCAAGACAATGTCAATCCAATCCGTGGTCTGAAATTGTCTGCTACTTCACTACCTTCATCACCCCATTCATAATACTCCAATGCCCTGGGAAAGTACATACATAAGGATAATCACCCACTTGGTCAGGTGCTTTGAAAATCAATTTATAGCTCCCTTCTGAGTTTACTAATGGTGTTGCGGCAATGATTTGGGGGATATTTGGGATGTAATTTTTCTGGATAGCATCTTTCTGTGTAATCATTTTATTGGCAGCTTTCCCAATGATTTCCAGCGACTTAGGTTTTCCGATGACCAAATTATGTGGCATTGCATCAGGATTTTCAAAGATTAACTCTACCGTTTTTCCAGCCATTACCTTAAACTCCTTTTTGTCGTAACTCATCGCTTCTTTGACCGATTTTATCACAATCGTAATCTTATTTGGGTCGACTACTTCGTCCGTTTTAATTTGCCATGCTTGCATCAAACGATTCAATCTGTCCTTGTTTTCTGGAATCAAATTTCTGTTCAAACTTACCAAAAACGCCTTATCAGATTCATTGATTGTAACCTTTCTTTTATAATTCCAACCCTCCGTAATTCCTCTCAATAATGACGATGCGGTTGATTCTTCCATCTTTGAAAATTGCTTCAACATTTTTACAACTGAATCCACTTCTGAAACTGCCGAATAACCTCTCATGGCTCTTTCAAGGGCATAATTGGTCATGTTTTGTGGTGCTGAAAAGTTGATTTTTTGGGTAAATGTATTGTTCTTTTCATCACTTTCTGCAATGGTATTTGCCTTATCCAAATCAACGGTCAGTATATATTCTCCTGCCACATCCGAATTAAATCCAATATCACCACTCCATGGTCCATTCGTATTTTTAGCGATAATTACGGTTTCACCCGCAAGGATACCTGTATTATGGGTACGACTCACGACATCAACTTTTCTACCCATCCCTGCAAAACGAATATCTAAAGGCACAACAATTCCTTTTTCTAATGCAACACTTCCCTGATTTTTTACCTCAATTTTTACATTAATATTATCTCTCACCACAGGATTTGCGGGTGTAATAATAAGTTTTGCAATCACTAAATCGGGTTTATTTGAGGCTGTTAGTACTGTTATTTTTGCGGCTTCATGCACCATCTTCGAGTGGTCGTGATGAGCAGGTATTTCATTATTTTTTATTTTTAGTAATGATGTATTTTGGGTAAGTTTTTGTACCAATTTTTTCAATAAATATTGTTTGTTACTCGTCAAAACACTGGCAAAAGCATCGGGCAACCAACGGTCGTTTGTTTCGTTTGATTGTGCTAAGCGTGTCATTAAAGCCACCTCAGATTCAGCGGTTAAAGGCATTTCTGATAAAGCTAAAAGCGTATTTAAAACGACCAAAGGTTCTTTGTCATTCAAAAGATTTTTTTGCATCAACTCATTGACTGACTGCGTATTACGGGATAAAATTTGAACTACATTTTTGCGTACTCCAGCACATGGATGCGTGAGTGAAGCGTATAAGGCTTGTTGCACATTTGGCTCATTCAATACACCCAAACCTTCCAATGTTCTGAGGGCGTGAATGACAGTTGGATTAATTCCGATTTCATCCAAAGACTGGTCTTTTGTTAATTCAATTAAAGCAGGTACAACGTCTTTCTGATTACGTTCAACCAATAACCTTTGAGCGGTAATTCGCCAAAATTGGTTGTTGTTTTTTAGGGTATTTACCAACTCTTGCGGACGGTCTTTACTCAAACTCAAAGGCGTATAATTAGGAGCTTTGTTGTAGCCAACTCTGTAAATTCTACCGTGGGTATAATCCCGTAAATCAGTTTCATATGCGTTGCCGATACCCATGTTAAATCCGTTTGGTTTTGGGTTATGTTGGATGATAAAACTGTACCAATCCGCAATCCAAACTGCTCCATCGGGACCGACTTCTGCAAAGACGGGCGACACCCATTCGTCTGCCCCCGCCAAAAGATTAAAGCCCTCAACATCTTGATAATCAGTGCCATTTTTCACCATTACGTTCTGGTGAACCACGTGTCCCGTTGGCTCACAAACGAAGGCGGTTTTGTTCCAATATTTCTTCGGAAAAGCCCTTGCCGTGTAGAAATTATGCCCTGCGGCAGCGGTATATCCCCCAAAAACATCCACCTGACGAACCCGTGGCGTGATGGTCTTCATATCCTTATGCGTGTCTGTGCCACGACTACCCGTATTCGACCACGGAGCATTCAAAATATTGCGGTGCGGAATTGCCATATACCAACCGTGAGCATTGTTGGCGGTTGAACCAAAAACATCACCCGTTTCGTTGAAAGAGAAACCCCACGTGTTGTTATTGGTTGTTGTAACGTGTTCAAAATCAGAGCCATCGGCTTTAAATCTAAAAAATCCTTGTCCAAAATTTACGGTATCTTTTTGAGCAAATTTTGCTTTAATTCCTGAATAGCCAACGCATCCCCAAATCCAATTATCGAAGCCATAATGCAGGTTTGAAGGTCCTGCGTGCGTATCACCCGTACCGAATCCTGAAAACAAAATTTTCTTTTCATCCGCTTTATCATCCCCATCATTATCCTTCAAGAATAGCATATTTGGTGCTTGCGAAACGATGAGTCCACCATTAGCAAAAACCATTCCTGTCGGGATGCTCAAACCATCGGCAAAATGGGTAAATTTATCGGCTTTCCCGTCCTTGTTGGTATCTTCACAAAGCAAAATATAGTCACTTCCGCCCGTTTCTTTTCGTTCGTTCGGGTAATCTTTTGTTATCAGTACGTACAACCTTCCTTTTTCGTCCCAAGCCATGGCAATTGGGTGCATTACGTTGGGTTCGGAAGCAAAAACTTCTAAGTTAAAGTCAACGGGAATTTGCATCAGTTTTACTGATTCTTCGGGCGAAAGCGGCAATTGTTGTACCTGTGGGTCAGTGCGTTTTTCGTAATTGGGTAATTTGGCATCTCTAAAAACCAAAGGTTGCGAATTCAGTGCCGCATGAGCCGCTCGTGCTTGGTCGTCCACCGCCCAAATGATGGCATTTTCTAAGAGTTTATGAAAATCTGGATTCTCCCAAGTCTGTTCATCGTGTCCAAAAGCAGTATAAAAAACTCGTCCTTTACCGTAATTTCTCGTCCAAGTATAAGGTTCAGTTTTCGTTTCGGGACGGTCTTTTGTTTGGTCAGCTTTGATTTCACGAGTCATCAACACGTTATTATCGGCTTGTAATTTACTGTGTAAATACGTTTCGTCAAAAGCCTTTAAACCCTTTACGCTCTTCATTATTTGGTTATTAGGCTGAATAATATTAGCAGAAATGGTATCAGTAGTATGTTTCCAGAATTGTCCACCCACCATTTTTACGTATTCGGGCGAATTTCTAAAACAGAAAGAGGCACAATGAATCGGGAGGATTCCTTTGCCCGAAGCCACGTAAGCCAAAAGAGCGGTTTCGGCTTGAGGCGTAATTTCGTCCCAATTGGCATAAATCATCAAGGCATCAAATCGGTTGAGATTTTCCAGATTAATATCTTCTAATTTGTCGGTATAAGTGAAATTGATTCCCTTATTACCCAAAGCTGACATAATAGAAGGCAATCTTTCCAAGGGTTTATGATGCCCATTATCACCCAAAAACAAAACCTCCAAACGGCGTGGCTTAAGGGTATTTTGAGCAAACGTTGCGATGGAAAAAAGGGTTAAAATGAGGAGGATGATGAGTTTTTTCATTAGTTTTTGTTGTTGTTTTGCCACTAAGTCACGAAGGCTCAAAGGGTTTGGTAATTGTGACAGTTCTGGTCGTAGGTTTAGCGAAGCGTTCCTACGACCTAAAATTGAGCATCTCTCTTGTTCTATAAATATTACAAAATAGAACCAAATCAGCCTTCGTGCCTTTGTAGTAAATTATAACTCCTTAAAATTCAGGCAAATAAATAATCTCACCACCTTTCATGGCTGACTCATGGGCAAGAATTCCAACGCTCGTCCAATTGGCTGACTGTACCGCATTTGGAAATGGATCACGGTCTTCAATTAATGCCATCACAAACTCGTGGGCAAGGTGCGGATGCGAGCCTCCGTGTCCGCCGCCTTGGGCAAAACTTAAATGAGTATTCTCATCAGCATCATAAACGCCTTTACCCGTAAATTGTTGAATTTCCTTGGGTAAATAATGGGCGTAATCTGGTACTTTTACCTTCTCTGGAATTTCAGATTCGGGCTTTTTGGCGGTATGAATTACGTGTTCTTCGTCTTCAATTAATGACCACTCAAAGGATTTTTTTGAACCATACACCTCAAAACTTTCACGGTATTGTCGAGCCACATCAAACAGTGAACGATACACATACGCACTCAAATCTGAATCCTTAAATTTAATATGTGCCGACTCCACCGCAAAAGGTGAATTATGGATTTTTACGAGGTCTTCGCTGATTCTACCCGACCCAAAACAGGACACATATTCTGCTTGTAATTTCAACAAACCCGCCACTGGACCCACGCAATGCGTAGCGTAGTGCATCGGAGGAAGCCCAGGCCAATAGTCGGGCCAACCTTCCATATCTTGCTGATGAGAGGCTTTCAAAAATTGAACTTTACCAAGTTCTCCTTTTTCGTAAAGTTCTTTTACAAACAGAAATTCACGGGCATAAACCACCGTTTCCATCATCATATATTTCTTACCAGTTGCTCCGCACGCATCCACAATTTTCTGACAATCTTCTACTGTTGTCGCCATCGGAACGGTACAGGCTACGTGCTTACCTGCGTAAAGTGCTTTCAGGCTTTGCTCGGCATGATTCGGAATCGGCGAGTTAATATGAACGGCATTAATATTGGGGTCTTTCAATAATTCGTCATAATCAGAATACCGTTTTTCAATATTGAATTCATCGCCAATAACATTCAACTTTTCTACGTTACGCTGACAAATAGCGTACATATTCACGTGCGGATGACGTTGATAAATAGGGATAAATTCTGCCCCAAATCCTAAGCCTACGATGGCAATATTTAATTTTTTCATGTTGGTTTTATGTATACATAGACGTATTCTAAACGCCCTTATTGGCAGAACGTGGACGTACTCTGTACGCACCTACCAATTATTTCTACTCCGTTTTACTTTTCAAAAACGCTAAGCCTTCCTTCATCAAAACGTCCTCACTTTCAAACATTTGTCGCCAGATATTAGCAGCGGGGAGTTTTTGACTGAATGCTTCAATTGAGATAACCTCTTGGTAATCAATATCTTTAATCGCTTGAAAAACGCCTTCCCAGTCCACGTTTCCTTTGCCTGGCGTACTTCGGTCATTTTCTGATAATTGTACAAAGGCAATACGATTACCCATTTGTCGGATGGCATTACCGATATTTTTTTCTTCAATATTGGCGTGAAAAGTATCGAACATGATTTTACAATTCGGACGATTAACCTCATCCACAAAACGAATTAATTCATCTGTGCAAGAGGTCAAATACATTTCAAAGCGATTCAAATATTCCAAACAAATCATAACGCCCATATTATCAGCGTATTCTGATAATTGTTGGATGCCTTCAACACCCCAAGCCCACTCTTCTTCGGTAGCAGATTGACCCGTAAAAATGCCCAAAGCTGAATGAAAAGGTCCCATTAATTTATCCGAACCCAACACTAAAGCACAATCTACGCAAGATTTTAAATAGTCTAATCCTGCTTGACGAATGGCGGGGTCTGGACTAATCAGATTGGTTTCCGCTCCGCAAAATGTATCACAAACTCTTTCCAAACCTAAGTCATCCAATTTTTTTCGCCATGCGTACCAATGTGTTGGATTTGAATTGAAAATTGGCACTTCAACGCCATCGAAACCGATGGATTTAATCATTTCTAAGGTTGGAAAAAGACTTTCATCTACTTGTGTTCCCCATAAAAGGAGGTTCATATACTTTTTCATAATACAAATTTATCATAAAATAATACTAAAAAATACCCTTATTTTGATTAATTTTGACTGTATTTTGATATTTATTAAACGTATATTCATTTTTTAAGTAAAGATAGCTTTTGAAAAATCCTTTAAATAAAAGCATTGATTCGCCCAATCATGCTTATACCATCCGAGAGTTACGAGAAAAACATTTCGACCCAAATTGGCATTTTCATCCCCATTATCAACTTTTTGTTGTTTTGGAAGGAACAGGAACCCGTTTTATTGGCGATAATATTAAGCATTTTGAAGCGGGAGATATGGTTTTTCTCGCTCCTAATTTACCCCATCTTTGGCGTAGTGATGATCACTATTTTCAAGCAGATTCTGCATTATCTACCCATGGAATAGTCGTCTATTTTACGGAAGATTTTTTGGGGAAAGACTTCTTTGAGAAATACGAAATGATAAAACTCAAAACCCTCTTTGTAGAGGCAAGAAGAGGGTTAGAAATTAAAGAGGATTTACGAGAAAGTATTTTTAAGATTATGAAGCAACTATCTCATTTACAAGGATTTGAAGGAATTTTAAAACTTTTAGAAATGCTAAATCTTTTGGCAAATTCTACGGAATATAAGCCAATTAGTAGCATCGGATATTCCAATCCCTACAAAACTTCGGAGACAGAAAGAATGCGTAAAGTGCATGAATACGTAATGCAAAATTACCGAACTTCGTTACGTTTAGATGAAGTGGCTTCGTTGGCGGGCATGGCAACGGCGGCTTTTTGCCGCTATTTTAAGGCAAGAACCAATAAAACTTTTTCGGATTTTGTGAGTGAACTTCGGGTAGGATATGCCTCTAAATTATTGATGGAAAATAAGTTAGGTGTAACGCAGATTTGTTATGAAAGTGGTTTTAATACGCTTTCCAATTTTAATAAACAATTTAAGGATTTACAAGGAAAAACACCTTCGGAATATCGACTGGCTTTTAGGTAATCTTAATTATTCTATCGCTAAAATAACCGCTTCTTTTCCTCTGAAACTAAAGGTATCTTCCACCATTTTTCCCATCAATAATGCGCCAATGGGTGATTGAGGCGAAATAATCATCACTGGTTTTTCGTCAATTTTCACTTGCCCAATACTGACCGAGAGAAAGAAATTACCCATAGAGGTGCTTATAAATGCGCCCAAAGCCCCTTTCCTGAAACTTATAGATTCGTCAATTCGCTCCACTAATTTTCGTTCTTCACGAGTTTGCTGATACATACGAGCGTGCATATCACGGTCGAGATGTCCCATGGCTCGTGAGGTTTCGTATTTATCACCCGCCGATGATTTTGACTCTCCATTTGCCGATTCTTGGGCGGCATTCATGGCATCCAAAGAAGTCTGCATTCGTTGGTCTAAATAGGTTTTTACGTATTGAAGGATGGTTGATTTCATAAATTTATGTTAGAGTGTTTCCCTCCGAATCATGTAAAACGGATTTTTAACTTTAATCCTTTTATTATCCAATAATAAAGCTGCCGCTGTTCTGCCCATCGTTTCAAAATCGGTTGTAATGACGGTAATTCCCAGTAATTCCTTTAAAGTTGTTTCATTAAAAGAGATTATTCCAATATCTTTACCTAATGTGAAACTTGACATTCTTGCTTTTTTTACTAACTCTGCTAAGTCGGTTTCTTCAACCACTATGTGAACTGTTTGAGCTTGTAAAATCTCATTTTCAACGCTCTCTTTTATCACAAATTCTTTCTGAGAATTAACGCAAAAATACCGAACTCCTCTTACAATTTCAATGGGATAATTGCCATCACTCGGAAAAACTAAAACCACTCTTTGATATTTTGCCATTAGGTCTTTGGCAGCTTCCAAAGCCTCGGCAACGTCTCTTTCAAAGTCTTGATAAACCGTCAAACATTCATGCTTAAAATCGGGTAAATCTTTATCCAAAATCACTAATTCATCTTTCGGAATTTTCTCTAAAACTTTGATTGCCAAATATTTATCTTCTTCTGGAAAGAAATGTGGCATCACGACGTAATAATTATATTTCCCTAAGTTATTATCAATAATTTCTTCAAAAAGTCGGGCATTGTAATGATGAATTTGTAAATCTACGGATGCCTTATCACCCAAAACTTTCAAAAAAGCGTAGTAAATTATCTTCTTATAAGAACTCAATTTGTTGAAAATCAATAAGATTTTCATCTTTTTATTTTCACCGCTATTGACATAATATCCCTTTCCTTGCACAGAAGTAATATAGCCTCTTTCTCGCAATTCACGGTAGGCTTTTTCTACGGTGTCACGAGCCAAATAATACTCTTCGCTGAGTTCAGAAATGGACGGTAATTGCTCGTTTTTTTTCAAAACATTTCTTTCAATATCCGTCATTACCGACTCAATAATCTGTTTGTATTTTGGCGTTTTATCGCTGGAGTTTAATTTTAATTTGTACATCTAAATAATATGGATGAATCGCCCAATTTGTAAATCCAACGATAAAGCGGAAAATCAATTTTTCAATTAGGTTTTCAGAATACAAAACTACCGATAAAGATGTGACTTTTGATACTGGTTTGGGAGATATACTCAAGGATAAATATTAAGTTTTTGATAAATCCGCAAAAAACTTTCTCAAATTGTTTAGGAAGGCTTTTCGAGGTAATCTAAAGATTTACACTCACCGTCAAATAGTAAAATCCCCCCACACTTGGTCCTGCCAAAAAGTTGTAATAATAGTTATTTAAAAGGTTTGTTCCACCTAATTTTAACGATAGTTTTTGTATGGGTAATGCGTAGGTAATTTGTCCATCAAGCGTTGAATACGCAGGAACATTTCCCGTTGCCAAGGACGATTGCCATAAAAAAGCCTCTTGCCATTTCAAATTTATGTTGAAGCCTAAACGTTCGGTAATTTTACGATTACTTACGCCTACATTCATAATCCATCGTGGCGTATTGAAAGCTTCTTCCAAACCATCATTATTCGTTTTGCTGTCCAATTGTGCGTAAGAAGCATTTCCTGAAACAATAAAATCTTTGTACGCACGATAACGCAAGCCAATGCTTGAACCATAATTAAAAACTGTCGTCTTTGAATTTGTCCATATTCGGTAACGTTGGTTTTTATTTTTATCATTAAAAGCAAAAGCGAGTGAATCAAGATTGGTACTTTTAGTAAGTGGCAAATTGGTTTCGACCTGTGCCATGAAATTTTGGTATTGATTGTAATAAAAATCAACGTCAAGGAATAAACGTTTATTAAAGAAAAACCCTTTATAGCCTATTTCAAAGCTATAAACTGATTCGGGTTTAAGATAGGTGTAATCATTTTTCTTTAAAAGTGTTTCATTTTTAAGGACGGCTTGGGTGGTTGTTAAGCCATTTTTATTGATATCGTTGGTAATTGCCGTTTGAAAAGCATCAATAGAAGTCTTAAAATAAGCGTTTTCAAAAATACCATTCGACATGATTGGTAAACCGCCAACTCGTTTTACACCTCCACTATTTACATTTGAAAAAGCCTCAAAAAGACTCGGAAAACGGTAAGCATTCTGGTAAGAAATTCTAATATTATGGTCTTCGAAAGGAGAATAAACCATTGCGAATCTCGGATTCCAACGTAAATCAAAATATTGGTTTTTATCCGCTCGTATTGAACCGTTAAGTTTAATTTTTCCATCAAAAAGTAATTTTGTCAACTGAATAAATCCACCCGTTTTACTGTAAGTTAGATTTTTATCCGCTTCAATAGGATTAATGAAATAATTGCCATCGGGGAAAACTTCGTAAGTTCTAAAATCAATGCCCATTAAAATATTTAATCCCCATTTTTCTCTCAATCCTTTTAGCCATTCCTGCGTAATATCTACTTGAGCTTCGGCGTGATATAACCAAGATTGCACTCGTAAGGCGGCTCCAATATCCCAATTATTGATACCCTCTAATTTTTTAGCTAAAGCATTAAATTCTGCCGTATGTGGTTGTGGACGACCTTTATCCGCTTCACTTCTCGCTGTTTGCAAGGCTTCTATAACGCTCATTCCTACTTTGGTATTGGCGTTAAATTGCGTAGAAAAATCAGAAAACCATTTATCATCGGACTTAAAACTGCGGTCGATATTCTCTGCCATTGAGCGAATATTATAGGAATCACCCGTATTTTCGTGCGTTAAATAGGCTTTAACTTGAATGGAAGGTGATTTTAAGCTAATACTATGTTGGTCAATTCGATAATCATTCAGTCTAAAACGGTTGGTTCGTTGGTAAAGATTATCCAATATACCAAAACGATAGGTGTAAGAAATCTCCCAATCCTTTTTAGGACGGACGAAAAAAGCAATATCACCCTTAATGTTTTTGAGCGAAAAATCTGCAATGTCTTTCTCTAAATATCCCGTTCTCGCAACTGAATATCGCTTTCCACCCAACGTCAGATTTCGTTTATTGGGTGACTCATTTCCGTAAGAATTAATCCCATCGTAAGCAGGATTATCATTACCGAAAAGATTCAAAGTAGCGTTCCCATTCGGATTTAAGTCAGTGTTGTTATCCGCAATCCAATCATAACCCGTTAGATATTCAAAGTTAATTTTAGTAGCAAAAACATTATTCCAAGCCTTTGCCCAGCGAATATTACTTTCATTAAAAATGTGAACGGAAGCATTATTATCGTTAAAATGATTCGCCCCCGTTTTTTGTTGAAAGCTAAGCCCCTGATAGTCAAAAGGGCTTTTTGTAAAAATATTTACTAATCCATTTAAGGCATTCATGCCGTACAATGCCGAAGCCGCTCCGTGTAAAATTTCCACTTTATCAACGTCTAAATCAGTGGGTGCCAAAGCCCCCGCAATGGGCGAACCAATATGTGGTGCTTGATTATCCACACCATCCACTAATTGCACAAAACGTACATTAGTCGGATTGGCAAATCCACGAGTATTATACACTTTAAATCCCAAACTTGGAGTCAGTAGTTGAACGCCTTTGATATTCTCAAGGGCATCATAAAAAGAAGGAGCTGCTGAATTTTGAATACTTCGATTATCTAATAAAGCAATACTAATGGGTGATTTTAACACATTTTCAGGAGTCCGTGAGGCTGTGATTACAATTTCCGATAATTGTTGAACGGTGTCTTTATAGACAATTTGTTGGGTTTTCTTTTGGGATTTAACCGTAAAATTTGCTGAAAGAAAGATGAATAGTAAGTATTTATGTTTCATTTTCAATTAATATTTTAATTTATAATTCGTTGTATTTTTTAAAATATAACGGTAGGTAAAAAAATATCAGACCTTCTCAACCTCAATTTTTGCCAACCATTTCACGTATTTCGCTCCAGTCGTTCCATCCGATGCAGAGAGTAAAACAATGGAAAAAAGTTTTCTTATAATAAAAATGGTAAAATTAAGTGAATATCAATTTTGTGCAAGCAATTAACAAACCCAAGGCAAGCATATACCGCAACGTGGGTAAATTAAACTTTTGACTACCAAAATATGAACCGATTAAACCTCCCAAAATGGTCGCTAAAATAGCCCATTGTAGATTTTCGGGAATTTGGAAACCCCCTTTTGAAATTTGTCCATATAAACCCGAGAGAGAATTTACGAAGATAAAAAGTGCTGAAACAGCGGCGGTTTCTTTGAGTTTCGACCATTTCATTAGGAGCATTAAGGGACTCAAAATAATTCCGCCACCAATGCCAATCATGCCTGATAATAAACCAATTACACCGCCAGTTATAAGTCCCGCCCACAGGGGAATTTCATGATTTTCGGTTTCTTCATTTTTGAATTGGTACAATAAACGGGCAATAGAAATAAGAATGCAAACAGCTAACATTTTTTTATAAATAGCATCAGAAAGTGTCATGGTTCCACCCAAATAGGCCATTGGAATACTGGCTAACGCAAAAGGCCAAAAGAGTTTCCATTTAAAAAAACCTGCTTGGTAAAATCCAATAAATGAAAATAATGAAACAGCAAGGTTCATAATCAAAGCTGAAGATTTCATCAGGGCGGGGGCAATACCCATGATAGCCATAACCGCCAAGTAGCCACTCGCTCCGCCGTGTCCAACCGATGAATATAAAAATGCAACAATCGCTAAAAGAAAGAGAAAAAGTATAAAAGTTGAATCCATAATTTCGTTATAGTTTCGCAAATATAACGAATAGTATAATATATCTTTAACTCAATACTAAAGTTTGACAGATTGGGAATCTGCCCTACCTTAAAAGTTGATTTTCGTGTAAAAGAAATGCTTGAAAACGATTTTGAAGAGCTTTATAGTTTTCAATAGCTTCAAGACCATCAGCAGTTACGATGGCTCCTCCTCCACTTTTACCACCAGTTTGCGTGATAACAAAGGGTCTTAAAGCCTGAGAATTCATGGAATTTATCAAATCCCAAGCTCGTTTATAGGACATTTCCATCACTTTGGCAGCCTTAGATATGGAACCATGTTCGATAATAAGTTCTAATAACTGAATCCGTCCTTTTCCCAAAAAACGCTCAGAACCATCGTGGCTTTCTATCCAGATTGCTCCTGTAATACTTATCACGCTTGGATTAGGAAGGATGTTTTTCATAAAATTCTAAGCTCTAATTCATTGTCTTCTGCCAATTAAGAAGTAAATCAACCATCCAAATAGAACTAAAATGCAAGGCAAAAGCTGGAAGATTTTTTGATTTCCTTCAAATTTACTTTTAGCAATATCAATGCTTGCAATTATCAAAAATACTATCCAAGATAATACAAATATTTGCCAGACAGCTAACAAAATGTCGAATCCGAGTTTGCTAAAAAGTACCCTAATCAAAAGGTATTAAGATTAAAGTTTGGTATGTGAATTTACTAAAATAGTTTAATAGACAAACGTTCCAAACTCCGATTTAATCGTAACACTTTTATTTTCAGCCCCTTCCACTCGTCCAATTATCTGAGCATTAATCCCGAATGATTTTGAAATATCGATGACCGTCTGAGCATACTGTGGATTAATATATATTTCCAAACGGTGTCCCATATTAAAAACTTTGTACATCTCTTTGTAATCCGTTCCAGATTCGGCTTGAATCATTTTGAAAAGTGGAGGCAATTCAAATAGATTATCTTTAATGATATGAACATTATCGACAAAATGCAAAACCTTCGTTTGAGCACCACCCGAACAATGAACCATACCGTGAATCACAGGGCGTAATTCATTCAATAACGCCTTAACCACGGGGGCGTACGTACGGGTGGGAGAAAGTACCAATTGCCCAACGTTCAAAGGGCTACCTTCGACAGTATCCGTCAATTTCTTTGAGCCGCAATAAACTAACTCTTTGGGAACAAAAGGGTCAAAACTTTCTGGATATTTTGTCGCCAAGTAATGCTCTAAAACATCGTGACGGGCAGAAGTAAGTCCGTTTGAACCCATGCCACCGTTGTAAACTTTCTCATAATTGGCTTGTCCAGCCGAAGCCAAACCTACGATTACATCACCGTCTTGAATGTTATGATTTGAGATTACATCGGCACGTTTCATGCGAGCAACGACGGTTGAATCTACGATAATCGTACGCACTAAATCACCCACATCGGCAGTTTCGCCACCCGTACTCCAAATCCCAATACCATTATCACGAAGCATCTCTAAAACTTCTTCCGTTCCGTTGATGAGTTCTGCAATAACTTCGCCTGGGATTAGATTTTTATTTCTACCTATTGTACTGGATAACAGCATATTATCCGTTGCACCCACACAAATTAAATCATCTGTATTCATCACAACGGCATCTTGGGCAATGCCTCTCCACACGGAAATATCACCCGTTTCTTTCCAATAAAGATAAGCCAAAGCTGATTTTGTACCCGCTCCGTCGGCGTGCATGATGTTGCAATAGTCATCATCTCCACCCAACATATCAGGCGAAATTTTACAGAAAGCCTTTGGGAAAAGTCCTTTATCTATTTTTTCGATGGCTTTGTGGACATCTTCTTTGGAGGCAGAAACGCCTCTTTGCATGTAGCGGTCGGTCATTTGTTCATTCTGAATTAAGAAGCAAATTTAAAACCCTTCCTTCACTTCCTCCTTCTTTTTCTCTTCTTTTTTCACTTCATCCTTTTTCACGACCTTTTTACCCTTCTCGATTTTGGTTCTGTATGAGTCTGTAAAACGTTCGGTGAAAGCAAATTTTTCTTCCGCTCCAACCCCTAAAAAAGTGTAAGCATTTTTGCCACTTCCCTTTTTAACGCCTTTCGATTTGGCGGCTACGGCATTGTTAAATTCACCGTCAGATGAAATTACGCCCATTTCGTTTTTCAAATATCCCATGAAATACCAAACGTCAGTTGAGGGTTCCAAATACAAATAAAATTCATCTCCTTCAGGCGTTTTTTTGATTTCAATCATGCCTTCAATTTCCGAATTAATATCCGTTCCTCCGATGCTGGCAATACTCAATTTTCCGACTGAATAAAATGAGGATGCTTGTTCAGAATATCGCAAATTTGCCTTAGAAATAACCATTGTGGTATTCAACTTGGTATTAATTGTATGCAAAGGCACGTGTTCATTTTTTAGTTTCCGTTCGATAGCATCAATGGTCTTTCCGCCTAAAATATTCGCTAATTTTGACATTAAATGCTCTTTATCTTCGGGTTCATCGGCACTGGCATTATCTCTGCTATCAAGATTAGTTTTCACTATTTTATCTGCCATTGCCTTCAAAACTTCCACAGGCATCGGGAAGTTCAAAACCATCATTTGGTCGAATTTATACTTACCACTATCAACCCGCATTTCAGCAAAACCAGCCGTTTGAAGGTAATTTGAAGGATTATAAAAATTAAAATTACCTTCCAGTTTCAACGTTCGTTTGTCATCGTCATACGTATATCTACTAACTTCGTACGACTTATTCTTTTCATCTGGACCAATCTCAAAACGACTTGTTTTTGGAATATCTCGTAACTGACCATTCACCGTGAAAATGTCTTCGTCTTTTGGGTCTTCTTTACTCGTTAGAAAGGTCGTGTATAAGCCCGTGGAGGTAGTTCTGGCGTGTAAACCTGCGTAGATGGGAGCATTCAAATCGCCTTTCATATTAGGCTGAATCTGAATATTTACATCATCCGTACTGTTTCCTTTATACGCAATCCAATTAACGACATCCGCCCGATTTTTGTATTCTGGTCGCACGAAACCGTTGAGCATTAAGTTCTTATCGGTTGCTACCATTGTAATATCACCCCGATAGAGCACCTTTGGCGACAAGTGAAATTTATCGGTTTGTTCAATTGTTGCTTTTGCCGTGGTAGTATATCCTTTGATTTTTTTGCGAGTATCAACCATTGTTTCCTTGAAATCAAAGTTGCCCATTTTGATATTCATGGTATCGCCCGCAAGATTTGGGAAGCGGTAGGTTGCGTCTCCCTCAAACTTTACTCGTGAGATAATTCTGATATTTCCGTTCACCAAATTATGGTATCCATTAACGGTATCAATCTGCAATTTAGCATTGAAAAAAACCCGCATTTCAGCATCTCTACGGATAGAAACTGCTCCTTTATCAGGAATAATTTTCGCATCTGCCGATTTGATAAAAGGCACGCCCGTTATGTTAAGTGACTGTTTATCAATCTGATACAAAGCCTCAGAGCCATTAAAGGATAGTCCTTCCTGTGAGGGTTCGATGGACGTAAAAGTTGTATTTTTAACATCACCTTTCATTGTGATTGTTTTCTTATTAATGTCCCATTCGGCACTATTTATGGAGGTTTTGTAGGCAGTGTAAGGAAAATACAAACTCGTAGAATCGTCTAATTTAAGATTCGTGGGTGTTTTGATGCTGACCAACCCCGTTGCTAAATTGAAGCTAACGTTCATCTTATTTCCCAACAAAGCGGGTTTAGAGACCTTCAAATTATTCCCCACCGAAAGTGTTGCCATATCTGCCGTGAAGGCTTCTTTTCCAAATTTAATATTATCAGATTCCGTTTCAGAATCTTGACGTTTCACTTTCCCAAAACCAAATAAACCCGTCTGACGAACCAATAATTTCCCTTCTAATTTTGAACTGGCGGCATAAAAATCAAAAGAATTTCCTTTGGTTTCAATTAACATACTGTCCGCTTTGGGTTGCCATTTCAAGGAATAATTTTTAATATCAACTTTGGTGTAATATGAAGCTCCGACCGTACCTTCATTGATAATACCCGTTGTTCCGTTGGCTGTTACAGAATCAAGGGTAAACAAAGCATACTTTGCCTGAATTTGTGAAGTTAAGTGATTGATTTCACACTCCGCATGAAGCCCCTGTTTATCCATTAATAGCGGTTTATCGAACTTCACGAAGGTTTTTGAATTATAAACATTATATTTTCCTTCGGGAACTTTATGACTGAAACCCAACGTATTATCAGGCATTGAAATCAGTGTTTCTTTGAAGGGCGGAAAGATTCCATCTGAATTAAACGTACCCACAAAGTCAATATCTTTGATGTTCAAACTATCAAAATCAATGTTTGGTACTTTGAAAAACACCTTTTTGTTATAGATTCCATTAGCTCGATACGGATGGTCAAAATAGGCAGTTACACCCGTGGGAACAACCAAACGAGGATATTCAACCAATCGCTGACGACCTGATTTATTATCGGGTTTATTAATGTAAATTACGCCCGCTTCATACTTCAAATCGCCCCCAATTTCAATTCGACCTTTTTTGGATAATTCTTTTTGAGGAACGAAAGTAATTGAGTCAATTTTGTTTAATTTAACACTAAATTCACCGTAATTAAACGATAAATCTTTTCCTCTGAATCTAAAATTACCCGTCTTTAATTCGCCACTGATTCCAAAGTTCCTGTCCTTATTTACTTTGATAATATTGTCATAAGGAGCCATAAAAACGTTTAGAGAATCAGAAAGGTAAAATTGCTTTACTCCTCTGACAATCAACTGGTTATCTTTCAAATTTAAACTTGCATTTGAGGTAGTATCTTTCGTATTGGAAGAATAATAAGAAGGAATCAAGAAGTTGTCGTAGTCTTTTCTGGCTCCGTAAGCTGCCAAATTATGTAAACCTTTTCGAGATAATTTTAAGGTTTCCACGTCGGGGTCATATTCAAAATAACCCTTATGCATCATCTCTAAAAATACGGGTCTTAAAGCCGTTGCATCTTTGTTGAAAGCCTTGGCGATGTCATAAACCGTAGTAGATTGAAGGTTATTTTTTCGGATATAACTCGAAACAACTAAGAGTGGATTGAAACTATAATTGGCTGAAATCTGAGCAAAACGTTCTGGATTATAATAGTCAAAAGATTCAAAAAGAGCAGGTACAACGTTCTTCGCTGTCAAAATTGAAAAGTCCATTCGTTGGTCGTTCATGTTCCAACTCATGGCATCGGCTGTTATGTCTAATTTATGGTAACTATCTGAGTATGAGGACTCTCTAAACCCACCAGCATCCACTTTGTTCAAACGAAGGAGGAATTTTTTACGATTATAATTTACTTTTACCGAAGGATGATACAATGAATCTGACCCCGCAAAATAACCCGTGAAAATTGCCGAAGGAGAAACAATCAAAGAATCACCAATTTCAAAGCGTTTACTGGTAACTCTAAAAGCGATCTTTCCATCTTTTTTGATGATAATCGTAGCATATTTTGATTGTAAAGATGAACTCGAAATCTTGTTGCCAACCATCGTAAAACCGCCTTTGTAGTCAATGTCGCCACTATTTTTTAAAACAACATCATTCTGCAACGACATAAATCTTGGGTAAACCATCGGAGCATTTTTAGCCCGTTTCTTACTCACAAATTCAAAGATTCCTTTAATCGGAGCGTTCAATTTTTGGGGATTCGTAATGGTCGCAAATTCCGAAGTAATTTTCGGATTTCGTATCTCCATATTGTAATTATTCAGGGTTACAAACACCTCTGGCAACCCCACATTTTCCCACGAAAAGGTTCCGCCCGTTCCTAATAAAATGCCTTCTTTTATGCTCAATATTGGAGAGGTATTTTTTAAAATAACGGAGTCGTTTGCCGTGGCAATTACCAAGTCAATTTTAAAGAATTCAATGACAGGTCCAGGGTTCAAAAATTGGGTGACAGGTTCTTCAACTGGGACTTGTGTGGGTACGGTATTTCCACCCGTAAGCAAGGGTGCATCCCAATCTTCCCAAGCATTCGTTTTCTTTTCGGGTTCGGGAGTGTTTGTAGGCTGATTTGGCGTAATGGGTTTTTCTTGTTTATTTATTTCAATCTTTTGTTCATTAAATCTAAACCCAAATGTGCCATTTTGAACGTACAAGCGGTTAAAATTTGTGAAATAAAGAGATTGATTATTGAAGAATAATCGGCTAATATCAATGTAGCGAAGGGTAGTTTTTGTATCTCCCGTTTCAACAGATTTACGAAGCGTTTCTAAGTAATTATCCAGTAATGTTTGGGGCATCAAAGATTTATTTACCCCCAGAATAATGGCATCAAAAAGACCCACAAATTGTGGTGGTTTATAGCCTTTTTTGAACATAAAATTAGATACACTCGCTAACTTACTTTTCTGAGAATCAGTAAGTTTTCCAGAGTTCCAAAGTTTATCAAAATTTTCAGCGATTGATTCAGCCTGTGAATTATTTGAAAGAACCAAAAAGTTTTTAGCATCCGCCAAAAATTCTTCGGGTTTTTCTGACAATTTTAGTCCTTGAGCATTTGAAAAAAAATATCCTAACATGAGCATAAAGCTCAACAATAGCGATTTGGTGTTCATAGATTCTACGGATTATACTCCGTGAAATTAACGAATTGTTCGGTTTGATATTTGATTTTACAACGATAAAGAGTTGGTTCGGACATAATGTTAGACCATGAATGACCCGCAATGAAATTGGGATTATGCGGATTTACACGGGTAAAATTAAAAAATCCGTGTAAATCCTTGGAATCTGCACAATTCGTATTCTAATCTAATAATTTACTGCTTAGACTGATTTACACTTTCTCAAAAACAACCGCTGCCCAATTGTTTTTTTCTTCCATTTTCGTTTTTACCAATCCCACAGCATTTGCCACATTTTCAATGTCCGCAATATCATGCACATAAAAACCACTCACAATTAATGTTGATGGAGTAAATTTCATAAATTCTACGTATTTAGGAATATCACGCATCAAGATATTACGGTTAATATTCGCCAAAATAATGTCGTATTTTTCAGAAGGTTCGTCTTCAATTGTTCCTTGACGAATGGTAATGTTCTCACAATCATTTAATTGACAATTTTCACGAGAATTTTCCGCCGCCCATTCTTCAATATCAAAT
>JAYVRF010000163.1:0-19426 GCA_043756925.1 Arcicella sp.
CTTGGAATATTTGCTGTTGTTACCAAATTCATGCCTGAAACAATACCATCGTCAGTAATGAAATTGGTATTGCCGTTTATGCCTCCTTTTGAGGTAACTGTTCCTGAATTATAAACATAACTCGTCAATGAATCAGCGGCTTGCATGAAATAGGTCTGACGATTTTCACCATCATAAATTATCCGATTAAAATTGACCCCATCGTCAATAAAACGAATGCGTTTATTGGCACAATTATCAGCACAAATATCGGGGGACTTACAGGCGGTTAGTAAGCCGAAGATTAGGAATAAGAAAGTATATATTTTCATTTTTTGAATAGTTTTATTTTGCAAATTTATAACTCAACACAACCACCTGATTATAAAATGGTTTGAAAGGCAATTGAGTAAAATTACCTTTCAAAAGTCCCTTATGAGTGATTCCGAAGCCTTTGTAGACAAATAAATTGGTTGTAAACTGCCCAGTGATTGTGCCATTTTTGAAAATATTTTCTAAGTAATTTGAATTGGTGATTATCTTGTAATTAATACTAATCCATTTACCAAATTTCTTAGTATACCAAATCTGTAAACCCGCTCCTAATTGTTCTTGAAACATCTTTTTGTAGTGTCCATCCGACAGAATTCGATTATCTTGGTCTTGAAAAAATATATCCTTATCGGCAATGGCTTGGCTTGTTACACCCCTGATTTTTAGGACATAAGGCGAAATTGAAATGCCTAAACCCTTGCCCGTTTCATATTTAATTCCAGGATTAATCGTAACAGCGTAAGGATTCAAAAAACTTTGAATGGGTCCAAGGGCGTTTTGGTCTTGGAGGTAATTATTCTCGAAAAGTGATAAAACCGAAGTTTCGGTATTAAAAATGGTGTTGAAATACCAATTTCCTCCCTTCTTGAACGTCAATGAAAAATCATGATTAGTCAAAAGAATATCAGAGGTATTTTGGGTTGGTATTTGCCCATTGGCTTTGTACAACGCCATCGTCCAAGACAAATCATTTCTCATCGTGAAACGGCTTTTTTCTTTGATATAATTAAGCACAGCATCCACGGAAACGGTACTGCCAAAACCTTCTTTGGGGGCAGAATTAGCAGGAGCATTTACATTGAGTGTATGGCTCAAACTCAAACCCAAGCCAAAAGATTTTTCCCACTTAATTTCGGGTTCGGCATTGATGGTATCAGTTTGGGAATACATATTAAAAACGAAACATCAACTAAGGAGCGATAATAACGTTTTCATAGGGATTAGTTTAAAAATTTCATGATACGAATGAGGTGAAAGTTGATGTTTATTTTATATTGACTTTAAATTCCCAACTAACTTCCCGAAAGTTTTATCCCGCAATGGAGTTTTTCGGGAAGTTAAAAAGGTAACTATTCTTGCGTTTTATTGCTTCCTAAAATCACAGAATATTAATCCCTAATTTCTCTCAAAGTAGCTATTAATTCTTTTGGTAAATCTTTTTCCAAAACAATTTCCAATTTTGAGTTAATTTCTAATTCGCCAGTTTTATACATTTTCTTTGCAGAAGGTGTTGGTGTACAGAAGCAACTGGTTTGTTTTTTCCATTGTCCACAGCAATAAATATAATGGATAATCTGATAACAAACGCCCGCTCCAAGCCCCGGATATTGATAACCATAACCCGTTGGTCCGCCTGATATGGCTGGATTTGAGCTACTGATTGAACCATTCGCATTAATAAATATATTCCATCCACTATTTGAACCAGTCACTGTGCCATTGCTACATGATGAAACTTGTTGTAATTGCCAAAAATGTTTATATCCAGCACCTGCGGTAGGAGTTGCCAATACTTGATAGCCGTTATTGGCTGCGTTTGCAGTGATTGATAAAACTTTGAAGTCGGCAACACATTTTTTATCTTCTTGAACTTGAACTGCTATTTTGTTTTCAACTACTTTATTCCCACATCTAATTACTACTGAAATAGAGTAATTTATTGCATTAAAGGGAGGTATAAGCGTAATTGAGTTTGTGCCCTGTCCAGTAAAACTAACTGCTGGTGACACATTCCATTTAATCACGGCACCTTCACATTTCAAGGTAGTGAAAGTAGCTTTCTCAGTACATATCAACACTGATGGGCCTGAAATTGGAGGAGGTTTTGGCAAGTTGTAAACCCTGTCGCTACAGCAAAAACAATCTTTGCCAACATTAGTCTCCCAAGTAATACCCTGCATTTGCAGGGCTTCTGTATTGGGTGTTGCAACTGTTCTCTCTTGAGCAAAAGCATTGGTAACAAACAATAACATTGCGATAATCGAAGATAAATGTTTCATGACTTTATAATTATAATTTTGATTACCTACTGCCTACAAGCCGCTTCGGTTTTTTGCTTAGGGGTTTGACTCTGCAAAGTTGGGCAGAACAAATCAAGCAAAACAGGGGCAAAAAACGGAGATTTTCCCCATTTTTAACGGTACTCAAAAACCGTCTTTTAACGGTTTTTGAGTACCGTAATTCTACGCAAAACTGCCTTAAAATTAATTTTGAAGGGTTTCTAAGAAAAGAAATAAAATGGAGGATTAGGAAATTAAAATATACTTTCTACTTTTACAACAATTAAATCAATTTAAACACTAAAAATCTTACCATGAAAAAGCTACTGATTATTACGAATTTATTTTGGGTATGCGTTATCGTCTTACCATCGTTTGTTCAATCTGAGAATACTAACCCAGCAAATACTTCTCCTTATCATTTAGTCGATGCAAGTTTGGCAAAAATGATGGCAGATAATTACCGAAAAAATTATATTGATATGAGAAGAAGGGTTGGGAAATATCCAAATTTCACTTATCCAGCAAATGTGAATGATGCAAGGTCTATATGGTTTAGTTTAGAAATGTTAAAAACATTTATTAGTGATATTGAAACCCAAGGAACTGCAGCAGGAAAAATGCCAAGTGGATTAAGATTTTACTATATTCAATACCCCGCCCAAATACTTCCTACTAATAATACTTATGCTTATTTTGATGGCGTAGATCCAAAGTTCGCAAATTTACATTCTCTGATGTCAGTACCTACTTATTTTGATGCTACCGCCAACATAAATGTTGATTATGACCCCAGAAAAGGCATACAGCCAATTTCAGAAGTTTTTGATAACTTAATTGCAGGCGAAAAAACAAATAAAGAAAATGTAAATAGGAGCAAATCACCCTCTTTAAACTCTTTTAAAGCTAATGTTTTACTTTCCAACAATTTAGACGACAATCCCACTGACCCTGCAAATGTTGCAAATCAGGGTCAGATGATACCTCCGCCATATAATACCAGTAGTGTATCAAAAATAAATGTTCCTTGTTCTGGTGCTAATTTGATGATATATTTCGATTGGAACGGGACATGTGGGCAAAAATCGGTTTCAATTGATAAGACAGGTTCGATAGGTTCACAAATGCCGAAAAACTAAATTTACTGTAAAATGGAAAGAGTTGAATTTTTAAGAAATTTTGTGGTTTTTACTGAATTCTTATCATTTATAATTGGTTTATTCTTCCTGAGAAAACTTACTTCAATTCATTGGAAACTCTTTCCATTTTATTTAGGGGTAATTTTCAGTATCGAAGTATTAGCTTGGTACTTCATCCAAAAAAAACTATTTGATTATAATGTCTACTTATATCGTTTCATTGCTCAGCCGATTCAATTTTTTTTTATTTTTTGGCTATATTATAAGATTTTAAAACTCAAACAAAAGCAACTTATGTTAATATTATTCAGTACAATTTATACTGTAAGTTGGTTGCTTGAATACTACATTATACCCAGAGAGAGACATGCCTCATTGTCAATTTCATTTAGTGTCGGCAGCTTATTGCTATTAATTTTGATTTTAATTTACTTTTATAAATTGATTTACTCAGCAAAAATTTTAAACTTTTACCATGATAGAGCATTTTGGGTAAGTTCTGGAATCTTGATTTACTATTTAGGTAGTTTTCCTTTCTATGGACTTTTTAATTTACTGATTCAAAAGTACCAAACATTACATTTTTTATATTTTCAAGTAGTCTTGGTTTTGTCAAGTTCCATGTACCTACTATTCTCAGCAAGTTTTATATGGGGGAAAGAGAAATAATCATATTTATTGTCATTGCCAATATCATTTTGCTGGTTTTTATCGGTGGGATTATTGCGTTTATCTTTCAGTTTCGGAGAAGGAAAGTCCTTCATAATCAAGAGAAAGAACAAATGAATCAGACGCACTCACAGCAATTGTTAGAAAAACAATTAGAAACGCAGTTTCAAACCATGAAGGATTTGGGGCAGGAAATCCATGATAATGTAGGGCAAAAACTAACTTTGGCTTCCATTTATTCTCAACAAATTGCCCATGCAAATCAATATCCAGCATTAAGTTTGAAGATTGAAAATATCAGCAAATTACTCAACGAATCGCTCCAAGACCTTCGGCAGTTATCAAAATCGTTGGTTCAACCACAATTGGCTCAATATGATTTGTTGGAATTACTTAAACAGGAGGCTTCACAAATTAACCAATCGGGCGTAAAGTTGAGAATCAAAACTGTTCTGAAAATAATTAACTTGGATGTGAGTCAGAAAAATTCAATTTTCAGATTATTGCAAGAATTCATCCAAAATAGCCTCAAACACGCTCAATGCAAGAATATTACTGTAACCATTACTCAGACAGAGCAAAGACTAATGCTTTCGATTGAAGACGATGGCATCGGATTCGACCAAGCAATCCAAAAAGAAGGCATCGGATTATCCAATATGAAACGCCGTGCCTACGATATGAATTGCGATTTCCGGTTTCAGTCAATCCCCCAAAAAGGTACAAAACTTAATCTCAACCTAATGATATGAGTTACAAAATAGTTGTTGTGGACGACCATCTCCTCATCGCAAAAGCCATTAGTTCAATCATTGAGTGCTTTTTTGGTTTTGAAGTTCTTTATGAAGCCGAAAATGGAAAGGCACTTCAAGAAAAAATGAAAGTCAGAGTGAACATTCCTGACATCATTTTGATGGATATTTCTATGCCCTTGATGAATGGTTTTGAAGCTACGCAATGGCTCACGGATAATTATCCAGACGTTACGGTTATGGCGTTATCGGTTCAGGATGATGATGATTCCTTGATAAAAATGATACAATGTGGTGCAAAAGGTTACCTCCACAAAAACGTCCACCCGACTGAATTAGAACTTGCCCTCAACACCCTCACCGACAAAGGAATGTACTTCCCCGCATGGGCAACCAGCAAAATTTTTACGAGTATGTCCAAGAAAGACAAAAAGCAAAATACGCCCCAAATCGCCTTCTCAGAGCGTGAGAATGAATTTTTGACTTACGTTTGCACCGAATTGACCTACAAAGAAATTGCCGATAAGATGAATTGCAGTCCCCGCACGGTTGAGGGCTATCGTGATGCACTTTTCGAAAAATTAGAAGTAAAATCACGAGTTGGACTGGCGATGTATGCGGTCAGAAATAGGGAGGTGTGAAAATTTGATATTTTTTAAAATTGCTTAATCTACACAAGGAAGTATAGATTGAGCAATTTTGTTTTTTACTTTTAATTTCCAAATTTTATGAAATAAAAATAGAATTTTCAAAAAAATCTTCCATGAACAGACGCAATTTCCTCCAAACCACCGCCACCAGTTTGGCATTTTCTGCCTTACCGATTCTGCCCGCTTTGAGTCATAATTTCGCCCAATACAAAACCGCATTGGTTGGTTCGGGTTGGTGGGGAATGAATATTTTGCGATGCGCCATCCAAGCGGGAGAATCCAAAGTGGTTGCCCTCTGTGATGTGGACGAAAACCAACTCAAAAAATGCCGTGAGGAGGTAGGAAAACTTACGTCTGACCAGCCCAAAATGTACCGTGATTATCGGGAAATGTTGGCAAAAGAAAAGCCTGACATCGTTATTGTTGCCACTCCCGACCACTGGCACGCTCTTTGTTGCATTGCCGCCATTGAAAGTGGGGCAAATGTTTACGTCGAGAAACCCGTTGGGCACACCATCATGGAAGGTCGGGCGATGGTGAATGCCGCACGCAAATTTGGGCGAACCGTGCAAGTGGGTACACACAGGCGAGTATCTCCGCATAACGTATCGGGTATGGAGTTTTTAAAGTCTGGGAAAGTGGGCAAAATTGGCATGGTTCGAGCTTTTGTGCATTATGGCGGAAACGAAGGAAAAATGCTCCCAGAAACCGAACCACCCAAAGGATTAGATTGGGATTTTTGGTGTGGTCCCGCCCCTTTGCATTCCTACAACGCAAATATTCACCCAAAAGGATTCCGACAATACATGGATTTTGCCAACGGTCAATTGGGTGATTGGGGCATTCATTGGCTGGATCAAGTGATGTGGTGGACGGAAGAGAAATATCCTAAAAAAGTGTTCTCAACGGGCGGAAGAGCCATAAAAAGAGACAATACCGACTCGCCCGACCATCAAGTGGCAGTATGGAAATTTGAAGATTTTACCCTCGAATGGGAACATCGAATGTTTGCGGGTAACAATGCTGAAAAGACCAATATCGGTTGTTATTTCTATGGAACAGAAGGCACATTCCACATGGGTTGGCAAGACGGTTGGACGTTTTATCCCGATAATAAAAATAAATCCATCATTCACGAAAATCCACAACTCAACAGTCCCGACGATCAGAATATTAAAGAACTTTGGGCTAATTTTTTGAGTAGCATTAAATCAGGAAAATTGCCAGTTTCGGATATAGAAATCGGGCATCGTTCTTCAAATGTGGCTTTACTGGGTAATCTATCCATGAAATTAGGGCGAAGCATTGATTGGGATGGAGAAAAAGAAGTTATCCTCAACGACCCCGAAGCGAATAAATTACTGAGGAGAGATTATCGTGGTGAGTGGGTTTATCCGAGTTAATTAATTAAACCGAAATTAGACCTCAAATTCATTTGTTTTATATTTCTTCAAACAATATCATTTGACAAAAACCGTTGATTTCGGTATGTTTACGAATATTTTTCTAACCACCAACCGTTAAAATATTGCGTTTTAAAAGAAAAATATAAGGATTGTGTTTAAATATATACCCCATAAAAAATCTCTTTTTTCTGTCTTTTTGATATGTTTTTCTTGGTTGACATTCGCTCAATCAATCGTAATCGTGCAGGATGGTCCAGGCATTTGCCCTGGCGGTAAAATCACGATTTCAACAAATGATGCATCTTTAACGAGTTATAAATGGGAGATTTTTAGAAGCCCAGCGTGGTCAGCCGTTCCTTTTGAGAATAATTCAAAATTAAGTACCGCTGAACCAGGAAAATATCATTTATTAGCGATTGATAATCTTGGGAATTCAAGAGTTTCAAATGAGTTAAATTTGATTGCGTTACCCGCCCCGCCCACGCCCATTATCACGCCAAATAGGAATGTAAACCAAATTTGTCAAGGAGATTCACTCATACTGAAAACCACTTTTCTGACAGGTTATCAACTTTTTTGGTCTTTTAATGACGTTCAACTTTCCATCCCTCAAACAGTTCAAATAACAGCAAAAAAGGCGGGTAAATATGATTTATTGTTAGTAGACCAAAGCCCTTTAAGTAATGGGTGTTCCGCTAAATCCACTTCATTTAAACTTGATTATACTTCAACGATCAACGTAAAAATAGATTCAGTTCCTCCGTTTTGCACGTTGTCGGCTTCCCCCATAAATCTCGCCGTAATGCCCACTGGAGGCAGATTTAAAGGAAAAGGAATTACTGATCCCAATACTGGCAATTTCAGTCCCTCGGTTGCAGGCGTTGGAAAACATGAAATTACGTATGAAGTCGCCCAAAATGGGAGTTGCCCAAGCATAACCGACAAAAGAATTATCTCAGTTTCTGATTTAAATCCAATCATCACCACTAACACGGGCAAAACGCAATTTTGTAATGGTGATATTACCTCACTTTCGGTTTTGCTAAATATGAAAAGCTACGCATGGTATAAGGTTGGGAATCCTACGTCTGTCGGTACTTTATCCATATTAGATATCGGTGCGGGTGGAAAGTTCAACGTAGCAGTTACTGAAAAAGAAACACTTTGCCAAGCCACATCGCCCGAAGTAACTATTGAGTTTTTTGCTCCTTCTTCCATTTTAATTGAACCCATTGCCTCAATTTGTGGAACTGATTCTCCACTTGTCCCACTGAAAGGAACTCCCTCGGGCGGTACTTTTACAATAAATGGCGTTTTTGCAACCACTTTTGATTATAAAAAATTAGGCTTTGGAAAACATAGAGTTGCCTACACTTTAAACGGTTCTTTGCCTTGTTTGCAGGGTTCAGCGGAGCAAGAAGTAGCAATTCAAGATTTTCCAAAACCAGATTTAGGACCTGACATTTTATTAGGAAAAGGCAACAGCGTAACCTTAAAAGGAGCAGTTGAAGGAGGTGTAGATTATACGTGGACACCCGCAACGGATTTGGATAACCCTACAACGGCAAATCCTGTGGCAAGTCCTGATAAAACTACAGAATATGTAGTAAAAGTATTGTCAAGTAACGGTTGTCAAGGCGAGGGGAAAGTGAATATTATAGTCTATCAACCCGTATATATTCCTACCGCATTTTCACCCAATTCTGACGGCATGAATGACATTTGGGAATTAAGCGGTTTGGAAGTTTATCCAAGTCCAGAAGTGCAAATCTTTAATCGTTGGGGCAATATGGTTTTCTATTCCAAAGGTAATTATGCCCCTTTTGATGGAACTGACAGCAATAAGCCTTTGCCAGAAGGTATGTATGTTTATAAAATAAATCCCTTCCCCGACCGTCCAGATTTTCAATATAAAGGAACTTTTATGTTGTTTCGTTGATTAGGTGTGAGGAGTAAATTATGAAGCTTTAAAATTAATATACTCAAAATTATAATAAAAAAAGAGGGAACTTGACACATCAAGTTCCCTCTTTTTTTACCTCATACCCACGACCTTATACCTTATTTCAAAGTTGCCACTGCAGCCTTAATTCGCTCGCAAGCCTCCACTAATTGTTCATCCGAGGCAGCCGTTGAGATTCGCATACAGTTGGGAGCTCCAAAACCTGAACCCGCCACGGTCGCTACAAAAGACCCTTCTAATAACCACATACAGAAATCATCTGAATCTTTGATTAATGTTTTTCCATCCGATTTTCCAAAGTAATAGCTAATATCTGGAAACGCATAAAACGCTCCATCAGGCATATTTACCTTGAATCCTGGGATTTCACGTAACATTCCAACTACCAATTTACGACGACGGTCGTACGCTTCTTTCATTTTATAAGCCTCATCTAATGGTCCATTAAATGCCGCAACAGCCGCTTTTTGAGCAATTGAATTTGTACCCGAAGTTACTTGCCCCTGCAATTTTTCAACACCCTCAGCAATCCATTTTGCGGCTGCCATAAAACCAATTCTCCAACCCGTCATGGCGTGTCCTTTTGCCACACCATTTACGGTGATTACCTGGTTTTTAATTTCAGGAATTGTACCAATTGAAAAATGTCCTTCTTCCGTGAAATTGATATATTCATAAATCTCATCCGCCATGATAAATACCGTTGGATGCTTTGCCACAATCGCCCCAATTGCTCTCAATTCAGTTTCCGTATAAACCGAACCCGTTGGATTATTGGGCGATGCAAACATCACCAATTTTGTTTTTGGGGTAATTGCTGCCTCAAATTGCTCGGGGGTAACTTTGAAATTATTATCAAAAGCACCGTCCAAAACTACGGTTTTCCCTTCCGCTAATTTCACCATTTCAGAGTAAGAAACCCAATACGGAGCAAAAATTAAAACCTCCTCACCAGGGTTCACCAATGTGGCAATTACGTTGGCAAGCGTATGTTTTGCCCCCGTTGAAACCACAATATTTTCAGGATTCCATGCTAAATTATTATCACGTTTGAGTTTATTGGCAATCGCTTGGCGAAGGTCAGCAAAACCAGCAACAGGCGAATATCCGTGAAAACCATCATCAATGGCTTTTTTTGCGGCATCACAAATATACTTTGGGGTTTTGAAATCGGGTTCTCCTACGGATAGGCTAATAACTTTATGTCCCAAAGCGGCAAGTTCACGGGCTTTTTTAGTCATCCCGAGGGTTGCAGACTCTTCAAGGGCATTAATGCGGTCGGCGAGCGATACTGTTAAACTCATTTTCGTTACAATTTTAATATAATACTGGTTTTAAAAATTGCACAAAGTTAGGGCGGTATGGTGGGAACGGAAAGAAAAAAAGGTGATTTGTTTGGATTTCAGGTATTAGTTAATGGTTATTTGTGATTAGTTTTGGCAAATATCAATCAACGTTTATTAGCTATAAATCGCATTACATAATTTTATTTTGCTTAGGCATAACTCCATTGATTATTTAAAAATGAATAGGTGATAATTCTAAAATTAATTGAATTCGTATGCCAATTCTAATACCTGATAACAATTAACTGATAACCAATTCATGCAAACCCTCCTAATCCTAATTTTCGTAATAGGCTACCTCGCCATTGCTTTTGAGCATTCCATAAAAATCAACAAAACTGCTACTGCATTACTTACGGGCGTGTTGTGCTGGACGGTTTACATCGTTTTAGTCAATAATCCTGACATCGTTTTAGGTGAATTATCTCATCATTTAGCCAGTGTTTCAGGAATTCTTTTCTTCCTTCTCGGAGCAATGACCATCGTTGAATTGATTGATGCTCACGATGGTTTCAAATTAATTACCGACAGAATTACCAGTAAAAATAAAGTTAAATTACTTTGGATAATTGCCTTGATTACCTTCTTTTTATCCGCAATTTTGGATAATCTTACTACGGCAATTGTGATGGTTTCGGTCTTGCGAAAACTTATCAAAGAATCTGAATCTCGCAAACTTTTTGCAGGGGTTGTGATTATCGCTGCCAATGCGGGTGGTGCATGGTCACCGATTGGGGATGTTACGACCACAATGCTCTGGATTGGCGGACAAATTACGCCCATCAATATCATGAAAATGCTCTTAATTCCAAGTTTAATTTCATTGATAATTCCCCTTATCTACTTGACTTTTAAGCTAAAAGGCTCTGTGAAACGAAATGAAGATGATGAAGATTCAAAAGAGGAAATACAAGGTTTGGTTATTAAAACGCAGAATTCTGTCATTATGTTTTTGGTGGGAATTGGCACTTTATTATTCGTTCCAATCTTCAAAACCATCACGCATTTGCCTCCTTACATGGGCATACTTTTGGGTTTGGGAATTGTCTGGATTACTTCCGAAATTCTCCATGCTGATAAAGATGAAGAGGAACGTCGTCCTTTCACTGTTTCTCATGCTTTGAGTAAGATTGACACATCGAGTATTCTGTTTTTCTTGGGAATATTGATGGCAATTGGAGCCTTGGAATCAACCAATTTATTGTTGGGATTGGCTCAATGGATGGATAAAACGATTGGAAATCAGGATGTTATCGTTGTAATTATTGGCTTAGCCTCTGCCGTAATTGATAACGTTCCGTTAGTGGCGGCTTCAATGGGAATGTATGATTTGAATACCTTTCCTGCTGATTCAAAAATCTGGGAATTTTTGGCTTACTGTGCGGGAACGGGTGGAAGTATTTTAATCATTGGTTCGGCGGCGGGTGTTGCAGTGATGGGCATGGAAAAAATTGACTTTTTGTGGTATTTCCGTAAAATTAGTTTCACGGCTTTGATTGGATATTTTGCGGGTGTAATTGCTTACTTGCTGATTTTTGCTTTATTACACTAAATAATCAAAAAGCCCTTTTCTGAATCAAAAAGGGCTTTTTAATAAACTTATTTTTGAGAATATCTTATTTTATTACCTTTTATTTATCCCCCAACCCCTAAAACATAACCCCTAATTATCACAAAACATTATCATTTTTAACGGTAAATTTAAACTGTTTCTCACCCGTGGATTAACGAAGTTTTTCTAAATAATTACCTCCATTTAATGAATAGGCAGGCTTCAAAATTACATCATTTGCCTCAGAAATTTCAAACTCGCAAGGCGCACTCCCAAACCCGTTTCGGTGCTAACCAAAGCCATTATATTCTTGCTGTCTTCAACGGATTCTCTTTTACCTTCAATTTCTCTAACGTCAAAAAAAGTTTCATTATCTCTGCTTCTCTGAATGATAAAGTGAGTGGTTTGATGGTCGGACTGACTTACCCGTTTCAACAATGCCTTGTTCGGCATTGACAGAAACTTGCATTAAAATCTCTTTGTTCGGATGGATTTTGGTTGTTTGAGCGACTGAAAAGTTCTGAATTAATAAACAGAGAACTGCCGCTATATAATTATATTTTCGAAGCAAAGAAAAACCTGAGAATATTGGGTTTATCCACTTTTAACTTTCAACAGGTTTTACATATTTGCCAAGAATAATTCCAATAATCATGAAAAATATGGACATATATCCCACCCAATTATAGTGTAGTAAAGTGCCATCAGGGGCTTTTTCAACGATTAAACCACCTACAAAAGATGCCGCACCCGAACCTAACTGTATCATTGAAGAATTAATACTGGTAAATCCTCCTCTTTGTTCATTATTCACCACGCCAGAAACAATGGCTTGCATCGTGATGGTTCGTCCATTGGCAAATAAAAAGAACATTGAGGTAATGAATAAAATAACCGTCAAACTTGCTCCTGATTGCAAATGAGTCATCAGAAAAACAGGGATTAAAAACAACGTTCCGCAAATGGCGAAGATGATATACTTTCCTTTTCTGTCAGCAATTTTACCCACAATTCTGGCACTAAAAATAGTGATTGCCCCGCCCACTAAATAGATTAATGAGATATTATTTACTGACATTCCAACGTTCAATGTCAAATATGGACTCAAAGATGGAATCGTACAGAAATGCCCAAATATTACGATTACAGACAATGCCAAAGCTCTTAATTGGTTTGAATCTTTACCAATATTTGTTAAAACCGCAAACGGACTTGGCTTGGTTTCGAACACTTGAATATGACTTCGCAGATTTGGTAAAAATTTATAAATGAGCAATAAATTTACAAAACCAACCGCCACCACAAACATAAAAGGAATATGCCAACTGATAGTTGAAGCCAAATACATCCCAATCGGAACGCCCAAAACCGAAGCTGTTGAAAACGCTGCCATAATAATTGCCATTCCCTCGGCACGATGTTCATATTTCACTGTATCGCCCACGATTGCAACCACTTGCGAACCTAAAACACCTCCAAATACGCCCGCCACTATACGTGCAAGCATCAACATGGTGTAAGTAGGGGCGATACCACAGGCAAAAGTGCCAATTAAAAAACCAATATAGGCAATGGTAAGTACATTTTTACGGTCAAATTTATCCACAAAAAAGGCAGCAATAAATCCAAAAATTCCCGCACTAATTGAATAAGCTGAAACCAAAAAACTGTATTCACGGGCTGTTATGTCAAAGGCTTTCATCAAAATAGGTCCCATCGGCATCATAATCATAAAATCCATGATGTTGGTAAACTGCACGCAAGCTAAAAGGTATAAAATAATTTTTTGGTCTTTGGTCATTTTAGAAGTGGTAATAAAGACAAAATTAGCTTAAAAAGGTGAAAGGGTGAATGATTCTCGACAGTGTACAATGCGGACATTTTTTCCATAAATAAAATAGTTTTGTTGTTGAGATATATTAAAATCTTAACGTAAAATCCCGTAGATGGTTCATTAAAAAAAGAAAGCCACTCCGAAAATCGGGGTGGCTTTGCTGTGAAACCTCTTTAAACTTCTCAATTAAAAGTCTTATTGTTTGTGATGAAGTGTTGTAATTAAAAGTGTTTAAATGTTGGATAAGTTCATTTTTTTTGATAATAACAATTGAATAATTCTAAGATAAAATAAGTCTATTAAAAAATTATACTGATATATTTTAGGTATTATGTAATCAACATCATTGTAGAAACTTTCTCCATTAAGTTTCTATCTATAAAACCATTTGAATTGCTTTACAATTTCAAAATTAAGACCTCATCTTGACATTTAATCAATAATGAGACGAAACCCAGAAAAAGAAAGACGAAAAAGTATTTTCTTGATTATTGATGATATTTTACGAAAATTGATATTTTTCTTGAAAATACATTCATTTATTAAACCTTGATATTTCAAATCAAAAAAGGATAAGTTTTAATCTTAAAAGATGATTTTTGGGTAAAACAGGGTTTATGAAAACCTGTTTTACTTCAAAAAATGTACAAATTCTTAAAACAGATTCAGCATCATTCATTTTAAAATAAATTGCACTTTTTTGATTATTTTCTATTTGTACCTCTTTTTTAAGATTTTACAAATATTTAAGAATTATTGATTTTGCCCATTTACAGTCTTGTTGACTATGTTTAAAAATAATTGTGTAAATACTTTGAATTGTTATATTAAATCATAAAATTCAAATAAATATTCATTATAATTAGTCAATAAGCAACAAAATTTATAAAAATATGAACTTTCAAAATCAAATAAATAGCATTACAGATAACCTCAGCATAACTAATAACGAGGTTGAAATCCTCGATTTATTGGTAGATACTAACAATATGTTTTATAATTATTCCAAGAATAAAGTTGTGTCCTTTATTCACGAACAGGACTATCATTTGATTTTATACAATGCTCAATTGAGCGACCGTGGATTTACGATGTATTCCGTTGCTAATTTTTGTGAACACGAAGAGGATTTAATCTTACTTCGTAATGTTTTTGATAAAACAATTCATGATGGTTTCAACGATTATCTGATGCGAATGGCAAAAAGTAAAGTGGAGGATATTTTTTATATGCGAAATACTTTCAGAGCTTTATTCAAAAAGCCAAAACCAACCGATGATTACGAAGTGACATATCCAACTTTTCCTTCAACATTAATTCACTAAAAATAAAAAGCCTTTCCTGATTAAACGGAGAGGCTTTTTTACGTTAAAAATGGTGGTGTTTACTGCCAATTGCACAGTTAATTTGAAGAAATATATTGTATTAATTAGTCAATAGAAGCCAATTGTTTTGATTTAAAATGTTCTCATAAATTATTAGTAAACAATGATTTATAGGTATAAATTTGTGATTAGCAAAATAACTGATAGCGGAACTCCGCCCTATTATTAATCTATCATGCAATCAAACAGGCTTCTTCTTTCATTAACCTTAACATTTATAGTTGTTGCTTCTTGTCAAAAAGATATGCGTCTTTTTCAGAAAGATCCAAAGACTTTTTTAACTGAATATGGAAAAGAAAACCTTGAAAATGAGATAGTCATCAAAACCGTTGGTGGGGATATTACGGTGAAACTCTACGACAAAACGCCCTTGCATCGAGCCAATTTTATCAGATTAGTAAAATCCGATTACTACGTTCACCGTATTTTTTATAGAATCGTATATCAAACTGCCATTCAAGGCGGAGGTGAATATTTAGACCAGTTAGATTATCTCGTTCCTCCCGAGTATGTTCTTGAATATACCCACAAACGTGGGGCAATTGCGATGGCACGTTATGATGAAGGAAACCCCGAAAAAGCATCATCGCCAACGGAATTTTTTATCGTTACGAATGCCGCAGAAGCTCAAAAATTGAATGGCTTATACGTTGTTTTTGGAGAAGTAACGAAGGGAATGGACATCGTTGATAAAATCCAGCAAGCCCCAGAATACTACGAAACGCCAGCCGTTCCCGTTTTTTTTAGAATTGAAACGCTTTGAAAACCATCCGCATAATTGACTGACTATCATTAAATTGCGAAGTTTTTGAGAGTTCTATCCATGCTAAATCGGAAGATTCTGAGGAGACGATTAGGGGTTCGTTCATATCTGCTTCCAACAAAAATCTTACGTCATAATGCAGGTGCGTTGGCACTCCTTTTCGCTCAGGGATTTCGTGGATGTCAATATCAAAAATTGCTATATTAATGGCTTGAATAGTAGTGAGTCCTGTTTCTTCCATTGCCTCTTTTATTGCTACATTCAGCACATTCGAATCGCCATCACAATGCCCACCCGTTTGAAACCATTTGTCCAATTTTCGGTGATGAGTCAATAACGTGAACTGTCGAGATTTATCCACAATCCAAGCCGACCCTGTGATGTGTCCAGTGAGCAAAGAACGCTCAAAACAATCAGGATTTTGTTGTACAAATTCAATGGTTTGTTGTTTGAATTGAGTTTCTTCAGGGGTGGATGGTTGGTGGTTTTTTAGGAGTTGAAGGAGGAGATTTCTGTGCATTATTTCATGATGATTGATTTTTAATTTTATAAAACAAAATTACTGAATTGTATTGAGAAATTTAGGATTGCCTTTTTAACGATTGAGTTTTGAAAGATTAAGTTAAAATTTATACTTTTGCAATTTTGAAGTTTAAATCATTTTTTGTCCAGTTTTCATAGAGTATTCCTTTTGATAGATCCCATTATATAAACATAAATAATCATAGAGTACAGGACTATAATCAGAGTTTGCCGTAGCTTGAAATGGAAGGCTCACCGTACCTTCAGGGATTAATTGCTCTAAATAATAGTAGCCTTTTTCATCGGTTAAAGTTCTTTCGTCAAAAAAGTATTTTAGGATTAAACCCTCCCATGCTACCATCGAACTGCATTCCAAACCCTTTTATAGGTTTTCCTTTTTCGTCAATTACATAGCCCGATATTATGGTCGAGGTTTTGGGAAATTCATCCTTTTTACAAGCCTCCAAAACCAAAGGAGGCACTACCCCCAAAGCAATCAAAAATTTTCTTCGTTTCATGATAATACAAAGTTTGTTTTTTCGTGGCTATGGTGTTCTCACCAGCCACTAATTTGAGACGTAGTTAGCAAGGAAACGGCTGTATCGTAAAAAATATTTTTAAAACAAATCTCCAAAACTCCCTTTTTACAACCCCAACGAATTATTCCCCAAAATTTATCGTTAATTTTGAAATGTCGTCCTTAACAGACAATCCGACCATTATGACGTTACCAAAACCATTCTTAGAGAATCTTTGCCAAAAGCACTCAAAAACCAATACTTTTCCTCCAACGTCGGTGGTGAAGGAATTGTTTACGGACATTGTGTTCACGCTTTTTCCAGAGCAAACCAAAAAGCATTTTGGCTGCATGGATGAAATTCAAGAGGCTTTTGATCAAATAGAATTACGTTTAACCCGCATTTTGCGTTCGATGCAACAACATTTGGAGCGTGATGCAAAAGGAATTGCCAATGATTATGTTCAAGAAATTCCAAATATTTATAACGTTCTTTTGACTGATATTCAGGCAATTATGGCGGGCGACCCAGCAGCTCAAAGTGAGTATGAAGTCATTAGGGCGTACCCTGGTTTCTATGCCATTACTTTATACCGTTTGGCTCATGCTCTGTTGAAATTGGATGTGCCAATTGTGCCAAGAATTTTGACAGAATACGCACATTCAAAAACGGGAATTGACATTCATCCAGGGGCAGAAATTGATGAATATTTTATGATTGACCACGGCACGGGCGTAGTGATTGGCGAAACAACTTACATCGGCAAAAACGTAAAAATATATCAAGGCGTGACCTTAGGGGCATTATCGGTCAGTAAATCAATGGCTTCAATGAAACGTCATCCAACGATTGAGGACAATGTGGTGATATATTCGGGAGCTACGATTTTGGGTGGAGAAACGGTCGTGGGTGCAAATTCTGTGATTGGTGGCAATGTTTGGCTGACTCGTAGTGTGCCTAAAAATACGAAAATTTATCATCAAGAACAAGTTAAAATTTTACAGTAAATTATCCTTATCAAATGACAATATTAGATTTGGTGGGCAACACGCCCATCGTTGAATTGAACCGAATTAATCCGAACCCAAAAGTTAAGATTTACGGAAAATTAGAAGGACATAATCCAGGCGGTTCTGTGAAAGACCGTGCGGCTTTGAGCATGATTAAAGGTGCGGTGGAACGAGGAGAAATTGAGCCTGATATGAAACTTATCGAAGCAACTTCGGGGAATACGGGTATCGCCTTAGCCATGATTGCACGGTTGTACAACCTTGAAATTGAGTTAGTTATGCCCGAAAATTCTACTCGTGAACGGGTTTTAACGATGGAAGCATTTGGAGCGAAAGTGATTCTTACACCCTCCGAAGAAGGGATTGAAGGCTCACGTGATTATGCGGAAGCTCAAATGAAAAAAGGTGGATATTTTATGCTCGACCAATTCGGAAATCCAGATAATTTCTTGGCTCATTATCGTTCAACGGGTCCTGAAATTTGGAAAGATACCAACGGAGAAGTTACGCATTTTGTCAGTTCGATGGGAACTACGGGGACGATTATGGGAACTTCGATGTACTTAAAAGAACAAAATCCTAACGTGCAAATCGTAGGTTGTCAGCCGACGGAAGGCTCAAAAATTCCAGGGATTAGACGATGGTCGAAGGAATATTTACCGATGATTTTTGATGCTGCAAGGGTAGACAGAATCATGGATATTTCAGAAGCAGAAGCCCGTGTGATGGCAAATCGTTTAGCAAAAGAAGAGGCAGTTTTTGGCGGGATGAGTAGCGGAGGGTCAGCAGCGGCGGCGGTTAGATTAGCGGAGGAATTAGAATCAGGCGTGATTGTTTGTATTATTTGTGATAGAGGAGACAGGTATTTATCGAGTGATTTATTTGGATAGCATACAATAATCCTCCAGAATCGTACTTGTTGAGTTTACTATTTAGGGGAACAGAAAAAGCCTAACCGTTCGACATCAAAAAGCCCTGTTAATTTACCTCAATAAAGAAATGGCACTAAATTATATTGGTTTTTAGGGACATTGATTCTACTTAATTTATCGTTGATTCTGTTTATCATTAATCATAATTTGAAGGAAGACATCATGCCTTAGAATGATTAGAAAGAGCCTTTTTATTACTTTCTTAGTTCATAAAAACTGAAATTCCTAAAAAATAATCCTGTCATAAGTCCAAAAAAATCGACTAATGGCAGGATTATTAATTACATAAAACAGAACAAGTCAAAACAACACAATTTTGGGAAGGCGGATAATTTTCCCGAAATTTGCATTCTTTATCAGAATCACTGATAATTATTCAAGTAAATTATTCACTGAAAATATGCGTCTCCATCGTCCCTTAGTCTCGGCAACCGTCAAGGCATTGCAAGAAATCTTTCATCCCGAAAATCCTCGTCAGGCAGACCGTGTGATTGAAGAAGTCCTTAAATCTAATAAACAGTGGGGCAGTCGTGATAGAAATTTTATTGCAGAAACCGCTTATGAAATCGTAAGAAACTGGCGTTTAGTACTATACGTTAATGATTTACCAGAAACTCATCTGACCGAAACCAATTATTTCCAAATCATCGGTGCTTGGTTAATCATCAAAAAT
>JAYVRF010000164.1:0-19393 GCA_043756925.1 Arcicella sp.
AATTAGTAATCAGATTATTAGCTGGGTGGATTTTGATAAATACTTAGATTTGATTAAACCCAAAAAGTATTCAATAGTACAAATTGTATAGTAGTATAACCCTTCATATAAAATAGCTTTTCACCAAAATTGAAGAAGAACCTTATTGACTGGAATATACATATGTGTGTCTCCACCATCCATCGTGCGTTAGCAACGCAAGTATTTGATTATGAGTGAAAGTAAATGGCGAGTTGCTGACGTAAGATGGATGGTGGGGACACGCATCCACGAGATGGAGGGTGTTATGCCGAACAAAGAAATAAATAACGTGCAATTGGACGGAGTGATTCTATCTACGTTTTATTTTGAGTAAATGAAAACGGATTTCAAGGCTCTTTTTTGAGGTTGGAATCCGTTTTATTATAACTTGTATAAGGCAAGGAAAACTACAAAAATTAAATACTATTCTTCTTGTAAATCCTCTTTAAATATCATTTCCATAAAATTATCCGCTATATCAATGCTATCTAAATTGATTTCACTTTCAATTTTCATAATGGTTTCCTTCATAGGAGATTCGTGAACATTTTTTAATTGTCTTTCAATAGCTCTACTTCTGACACTAACTTGATCAATTGTATTAGTAGCTTCTTGTAATTTTTTCTTGGTTTTTTCAAGGTAGCCACCAAATCTTCCAAATTCTGTTTTGACAACACTCAAAATATCCCAAACTTCACTGCTCCTTTTTTCAATAGCTAATGTTCTAAAACCCATTTGCAGACTATTCAACAAGGCACTCAATGTAGTGGGTCCCGTAATTGTAATTTTGTAATCCTTTTGAAGTAATTCAAATAGACCAGGGGTTCTTAAAACTTCTGCATATAGACTTTCAAAAGGTAAAAACATAATGCCATATTCCGTTGTATTTGGTGGGTCAATATATTTTTCTTTTATATCTTTTGCATTTTTAATAATTGACACTTTAAAAGCTTTTCGATATATTTCTAATTTAGTAGGGTCTCCTTCTTCATAAGCATCAACTAATATTTCATAATCTTCTTTTGGAAACTTAGAGTCTATCGGTAACCAAAGCATTTTATCTAAGTTGTTATTATTGGGCATTTTGATTGCAAATTCAACAATTGCACCACTTCCTGACTTTGTCTTTACATTTTTTTCATACTGCTCATTAGTCAGTAAGTCTTCCAGAATATTTGCAAGTTGGTATTCTCCCATTATACCTCTTGACTTTACATTCGTCATCACTTTTTTAATATCTCCAACACTAATTGCAAGTGTTTGCATTTCACCTAATCCTTTATGAACCAACTCCAATCTCTCGCTTATGAGCATGAATGAATCATTAAATCTTTTGTCAAGAGTTGATTGTAATTTTTCATCAACCGTTATTCTCATTTCTTCTAATTTTTTCCCATTATCCAGTTGAATATCACCAAGCTTTTTCTCAACCGTTTCTCGAATTCTCTCCATTCTATTTTCAATATCGGTTTTTATTTGCTCTTGTTTAGCAATTAAATCTTTGAAATTGATTCTCTGTAAGTCATTAGAGTCTTTTACATTATGAGAAAATGTCTCTTCAAAGGACTTTAAAGAATTACTTAATTCCTGCCTTGAGTCCTTAGCACTTTTTTGAATTTCGTCTCGATTAGTGGCAAATTCTCCTCTAATTAAAGGGTCTATTTTAGCAACATTTAAACTGGTTTTCATCAGTTCATTGTTTAAATAATCTGGTGTAGAACTATTTTTCTTTAAAAAAGTCAGAATAATGTTTACAATAAGTAAGATTATGCAAACAATAATAAGAAGGTTGGTTATGTCCATTATTAATCAATTTATCATTTAAAACGAAGAAAATTAGTTTGATAGAAAAGACGCAGATACCATGTTTACAGAATTTCCATAGTCTGGCAAATTATTAATTGGAATTATTTTTGGGTATTCACGTTTCTCAAAAAAAATAAGTTCTTTTTTAAGAACATTTTTAAAATCTGATAATATTTTTTCATAAAAAGAATGTATGAAATTACTCAGTGGTTGAAATTCATCTTTACTTAAAATTCTTAAATTTTCCCATAAATAGCCTTCGTTTTTATCATTAGGTTTGGCAAATATGTTTAGATTAGAGGGTAATAAATATTCTTCTTCATGAAGGACATATATAATTCTTACGTTGTGAGTAACCCAATGACGTAAATTTAAAAAGTCACTATAATTTTTACTAAATTCACCTTGAACTAAAATTTGGTTTTCATTACAGGTAGTTTTATCATCTTTTTTGTCTGATGAATTCTTTTTACCTGCCACTTTTTCATCTTTTAAATTTTCCAAAATTTTATTAAATAACTCTATGGAGTTATAAATAATAAAAACTGCTTGCAATAACTGAGACTCAAAAGTTAGTAATTTGTCGGCAAGATACTTTGATTTGGCTTCATTAGTAACATTGGAATATAATTCATTTGGGACTTTTTCTACCTGATTTTTTATCCTCTCTAAGATAAGTAAATTCCTAAAAATTGAATAATTCTCCTGCCAAATTAATTTGCGTTTATTATCTTTTTCTAAATCAATATTTTTAATCTCAATTGGCTGAGCAATACCATTATTCCCAATATAGGTAGCCCAAATAGTTTCATAATTACTAATTTGTGAAAGAAGGTTAAAATTATTTCTCTCCAACAAATCTCCAAATTCTTTTATCGTTTGCATTTTTTTCTGTTTTAAAAGTATTTTTTTGTTCGTGGGCTTCTTTTAATTTTTCCACTAAATTTTCTTGATCATTATAAATGGAAAGTTTGACGGCTAAATGATTTAAAGCTTCTTGCTTAAATAGTATAAATCCTTTGTCTGTAAATTCTAAAAAAGACATTTTTTGAAATAGTTGGTAGTTCTTGAAAAGTGTTGATGAAAAAACTAAGCATTGGAAACCTTGTATTTTTGTGGTGTCGAATCATAAAAATCAAAGAATCAAAATGCTTAGGGTTACAAAAATAGAAAAATGTCCTTGTTGTTCAAGCGAAAACATTGTCAAAAACGGATTTACCAAAGGAGCTAATCAGCGTGTTTTGTGTCATGATTGTTTAAAAAGCCGTGTGCTTCATCGAAAGTTCTCACATGATTTTGATTTTGAAGCAGTCAGGCGTTCATTTTTAGAAAGAATGAGCCTATGTGGTGTTTCAAGAGTATTTTTAATTAGCTATTATCAAGTATATAAAGAGTTAAACATTTGTTTTTTATTACTTCCAAATTTTAAATCGCAAGTGATTAGAAACAAACAACTTACCGATATTGTTGAATTTGACGAGTTGTGCGGTTTCTGTCAGAAAAGGAAGAATAAGCAGTGGATTTGGGCGGCTATCAGCCGAAATACACGGCAAATTGTTGCTTATGTAATCGGTGATAGAAGCGAATTAACCTTTAAAAAACTTATTCGAAAAATACCCCTTGAATACTTGAAGTGTCAAAGTTTTAGTGACTATTGGAAATCTTATGCCATACTCAAAGCCAAAGGTAACCATCAGCAAGTCGGAAAAGAAAGTGGACAAACCAATCATATTGAACGATATTGGGCTACGCTAAGAGCAAGAATGACACGATATGTTCGCAAAAGTTTGTCTTTCTCTCGTAGATTAAAATACCATCATCTGGTAACCAAAATGTTTATAGTTGATTACAACCAAAATTGCCTATCAACACTTTTTTAATAACTACCAAATAGTTTTATTTTATCACGTACTCTGTAAGTTTTTCTGTTTCCCCTTTAAATATATATCAAAAACTTTACAGAAATTACGTTTTCTTACGCATTTACTAAAAAAATGTGTGATTTCAGTTATTCACGTATTTTCACATAATTTTGAGTTCTATTTTACCTAAAATCAGCCATTTTAATTTTGAAATATTTTATCTACCTTCTCTTTTTTTCTCCTCTATTGCCCAATTCTTCAAGGGCGGTCAATCTTATTTGGGCAGATTATCCCGATGGAAGACTCAACAAAATTGATTTATCCAATCAGTCATTATTCATGGAAACTTCGCCCAACGTTTGGGTTAATCTTGGCAAGGTTTGGCTGTGACTGGTCGTATGAACGCTTCGCTAAACTTACGACCAGTCACAGATAAAGGTAACATTGAAAGCACTACCTACTATAATAATACCAATTGGTTATCTGAAGACTCAACGACTGCCAAAGTTGATGGAAATGGACAAGTTACTGGGGTCAAAGTTGGCACTACAATAATTAGATTGAAGTTTTCTGGACAGGAGTTTATGTTTCCAGTTACTGTAAAATAGTGGTAAACTATCCTATATTTGAATAGTTTTGTTGGATTTACGGAGTAAGAAAACCTCACTCCGTAAATCCGTTTTTGCGCAGCATTTCCAAATTCATTTTGGCGAATTTCCGATTCGTTTCGTCCAAAACCTTTTCTCCTTTCATAATTTGAAGAATTAATTTGAAATGATGATTTCTGAGAATACGTTTTTTCTTATCAAAATCCACCATACTTTTTATAATTTCCAACGTAATTTCAGAACCATTATTAAAGGAGTTATCTTGTAAATTTTTCTCAAAAAGTTCCTCTGTTTCATATAAGAGTTGAGGTGCTTGCATGATAGCTAAATCCAATATTTCAATACCATGTTGTCTTTCTAAATCAGTAAATGGGCGGTTATTTGATATTCTACCCTTGACATTATTAGCCATATTTTGCTGATAAGCACTCAATTTACCAGTAGTATTGCCCCACTGTTCTATTGCTAACCATGTTTTATAATGAACAGACCGTAATCGTTCTTCTTGAAATACAATCTCGGCTTGTTTTGTTTCATCGTCTGTTATTTTGCGACGATTTGTAATTCCATCTTCTAAATCTGATTTGATTACAGATAAATCTAATCCAAAACTCTGCTCTCGTACATCAAGCCAAGCATCTTCCTTCTTAGCCCACTCCAAATATAAAGAACCTTCGGCTTTTTCTTTAATCCTGGATTCTATGGCAATCATAATTTTGTAGAATAATTCCTTCAAATTTTCTGAAATAGTTTGATTCTTCCATATCTTAAATAAATCAAGTTTATAGTTCGTTTTGAGTCCTAACCATGAAATTGAATAAGGAACAGTTAAGAAACGCATATCTCCGATACTATTCGGTTTTACACCATAAATTTTCTCGGCACTACGGAAAATAATAGCTTTGGCAATACTGTCTTCAAAATAAATATTGTCTGGCTTTTTTACTAAATTATGATTAACAAATTGAACATAATTTTTCTGATTTCCCCTTACAACAAAATGTGGACTAATAACAAGTTTTTTTCCATCAAATACTTCTTGATAAGCATTTTGATATTTTGCTAAATCTTCCTTACTAAATAGCTGATTTTTAGGGTTTTTGATTTCAAATGCTTTCTTTTTCGCTTTAGTAAAGCCTTCTTTCAACAGTGCATTTTTGAATGAGCCTCTTGCTCTTTCAAAAAACCAACGAGTCTGATTACTTTGTCCAGCAATTGGCGATGCCCAAATTGTACGACTTAATTTTTCAAGTTCAATATGAAATGGTCTGTTTGAACTTAAATCACTGGCAGTAACCTTATTTTGAGTATTAGCATATTCGGAAATTCGACTTACGATTTCATTAAACTTTTCTTCATTTTTTACGACAGATAATTTTAACTGGACAGAAATACCAGAAAGGTCAGCTTTATCTTTTTTCCAAGTATGATAAATTGAAGCCGTAGTTTGCCCACCATTTACAATCTGCAAATCCGTAATTTTACTAATTGCTTGCCCACCATTTGGTTGAGTAATTAATTCGATAGATTCGGCGGTAGCCGCTATACCGTTGTTAAATGCTAAGAAAAAATGGGGTTCTTTTATAATAGTATTTCGGATTCCTTTATTTATTTTTCCCGAAAATTGGAGGAAACTCCTAACATTTTGCTCTAATAATCTTGAACCATATTTTTCATAAATTTCTGCTAAAATACTACCCGAAATAATAGCAAGGTAAGATTGGTATTCATCATTATTAGCATCTGAAACAATGCAAGGTAATGGTTTAGAGAATTCAATTTCAATTGGGATATGAGACTTTTCAGAAAGATTATACAAATAATTAATATCAATAATTCTGTTATTGACAGTCCAATCTTTAAACTTATCAGTTAAAGATATTTCGGATTTAAAATCACCATCAGTCAGAACGAAAATATTAATTCGAGTCAAAAACTCACTTACTTCCTTTGAAAGATAAAGCGTTTGGGCAAGGTCAAAAATTTGACTTGATTCTTCAATTTCCTCTAAGTAGCCATTTAAAGCATTTTTTAGGAAACGTGTAACACGAGTTATTGCAGTTTCAACCTCTGCTTTGGTAGTAGTGGTAATTGTATCAGTATTCTTAAAAATTGCTACATATAAGTCTAACGTTTCGTAGTTTTCTGAGAGAGCATAACCATTCACCTTATGAGATACTCGACCAAGTTTGTCTAATTTCTCATCGTAACATACACGATAATTTTCAGTTTCCCCTGCATCAACTAATAAGCTAAGAGCTAATTCAGTGAATATTTGCTCTCTAATTCCACCTTCTTCTTCGGTGAGTTGTGTGGCATTTATATCAGTGCAAATTTCTTGGTAGAACTTGTTAAGTTCTTGATTATCAGATGGTTTCATTAATATCAATGGTAATGATTGTGTAAAATTATGATTGTGACTTATCTTTTATTGATTCAAACAATTGTTTTTGAGTAACTAAGAATGGTTCACAAGCGGCAATAGTTATGCTATATTTTAACTCGCTTACTCCGTTTGGTATCGTACTTTCTATTAATCTTGGAAATTGCTCATCTACTTGAAAATGTTTTACTTGTATCAATGAATATCCTGTCTTAGAATATAAGTCTTGATGATGAGAGAAATATCCTGCTTCAAATAATAAATGTTTGAAACGTTGTTCAGCAATTAGCTGTGTTATCAGTAATTGTCCGATAGAATCAATTAATCCATTTAGTGTTTCCCCGTTATTATTTAATGCTTCAAAGCTGTAATGAACCAAGAATAAATTAAGAATTAATGTTGTATCTAATTGCCTTTCATTACTAATCTTGATTTTTTGAGGATTGGTGGCGGTTGTACTTTTAACCTCAACTGCCCAATCCTCATATTGAAAATCACGTGCAGCGGCGGTTGGTCCGGTCCACGACTCTATACAAAATAAATAGTTTCGATTATGCTCTAAAAGTTGTTTCAAAAAGTATAATTCTCCAAAAAGACCTTTCTGTTCATCTACGGTAAGCCCTTCTCTATTTGCTTTATCAAATAAATTCTCCCACTTTATAAAGCGATTTAATAATCTTTTAATCAACTGCTTTTCATTCTTTTCACCGGCAACCTCCAAAATTAAATCTTCACACAAAATAGAAAATATATCTTTATGCTTTTGATCCAATAAGATTAGTAATAAAAGAAAGCGAGTAGCATCCTTTGGATCTAAGATAAGTTCAAAACGAATATCCTGTAAAACATTCCATGTAGATATATCAACGGTATTACTCACCGAAATAGCTATACACCGTCTTTTTTCAAGAAAAGTTAATGCTACCGAAATAGTAGGTATAATATCCGCAGAATATCTACGCAACAAAATACCTGAGTGAAATGACTGGTCGTTTATCTGATTATCCCATATTTCGTTAATTCTATTCATCATCTCCTATTTCTTCATCTTCGTTATCTTCAACATTATAAAAATCTAATAACTGTTCATGAACCGCAAATTCTACATCTGATTTTACTTCACTCTTAGGAAAACTAATAGCATAACCAGCAATCGGTAATGACCCTTCTGGATAAGAATCCCCATTTTTATCCTTTACGCCAATGGGATCAAGTAAATAAATTAAGAGAAGAGGATTTTGTGGGCTTCTGAATTCGTTTCGTACTATTTGGGTATTTGGATATGATGGACTACTTGACTTCTCTTTTGGTATTCCATCTTCATCAATAACTATTGACTGTGTTTTTTTCTTGGCTTTGGTGGCGGCTCTTTCCTCAGTAACTCTCAAAGCCTCATCATAAACACTTTTGGGTAAATCTATTAATTCATCAGTGGGGCTTGCAATACGTGATTTGTTCAAGAAATAAATATTCTCATCCGAATTCTTCTCATTTTCATTTCTTAAAACACATCCAACTGAAAGGGTTTGTCCTTGATTGTCAATATCATATCTTACATCTGTTTTCCCTTTTGAAATTAATGCCACGCTCCAATTTGTTAGTTCTCCTTTACTAACTAAATTGTTAATAAATCTGGTCAAATTTACGGGGTCAGCCGATTTTAGATTTTCAGAAAGGGTAAAATGATTAAGCATTTCTAATACTAAATTCGGAGAAACATTATACCAAACAAAACTGTGTCCTTTCGACATTGGAGTTCCATCAAGAGAGTTGATAAAGCTTACTACTGCCTCTACATTTGATTTTATTACTTCTGGCTTTTTCTGAAACTCATAGGTTTCAATGAGTTTTCCTGACCATGAAATTTTTATAATCGTAGCTAACCTCATCTTATTTGAAGCTGAAATTTGTAATACGCCTGGGTGAGTTTTAACTCCCAAAGCAAAACGCTCAGGCGTACTTCCTGCAACATCAGCCATGTAATCAAACTGCTCACGCAAATCTTCTGATGCTTTGGTTATATGACAAAACCATTCATTAAGTTCTCTACTTGTAAATAAACGGCACAAATCCATATATCCGCCTCGATAACCAAACCATCGCCCCATCTGCAAAAGAGTATCATACATTTTTGATGCTCTTAAAAAATAAGAAACGGATAGTCCTTCCAAAGTAAGTCCCCTTGAAAGTTTATCACCACCTATGGCAATGACTGAAAGCCCTTCCGAACGGTCATAATAATTTAAAATGTCAGCCGAACCTCCATTAATATCTTTTACCTCAATTTTCGCTACTGCTGGATATAAATGAGGAAGTACATCTTCCCATGAATGAACTTGAACAGATGAATCAATATCTTTCAGTCGAGAATCAGAAATTAGGCGTGATACGGTTTGATAAGATTTGTAGTTTGACGAATCTGTCTCAAATGCTTCTTTAAATTCTTCTAAAATTAGAGGTACACTCATCTCTATACCTCTCTTATACAGATTAAAAACTTCCTCAACTAATTTTCTAATGTGCTGTTGTCGGTTAATTAATCGAACAACATGAATTAACATTGAATTATGAACGTCCTTTTGTCCCCTTAATCTTCTTACTGCACAGGTAATGATAAAACACTTTATCGCCAATTTCAACGAATCTGGTAGTGCTGTTGGCATTGGCAAATCCTTATCACGCCCTTGTGGAATAAAATTCTTTGCGTCATTGATGGTTTGTACGATTGGTAAAGTATTGTCAGGTGCTTCATCTTCCTCCAATGGTTCAAATCCAAATACTTTATTCGGTCCTATATAATTATTAGGTGCTGGAAGATTAACAATAAAATCTCTTGGGAATAAGTTATCCTCGTTCAATGGTATAAAAATGTTGGCAAAAGGGGTTGCTGTGTAACCAACATATCCGCTTTTTTCAAATAGTCTCAAAATGTCTCTTATTAAACCATTTATCTTTGTCGATTTTTGCCCAGTTGGGTCATCAATTGTACTAATAGAGGCATTATCCGCTTCATCATCTATCAATAATAACTTTTTTTCTTTGATAGTTTTTTGTCCATCGGGGAGTGTAATTGCTTGTGATTGCAGCCACTTAAAAACTTTTTTTAAGACCGCTTGATTCTTTTTAACGACTCCAATTATTGGTTCATTGGTAGCAAAAGACAAAGTTACTCTACTGCTAAAATCACCGCCTGATGCATCACTTGATGTTAATGAATGAACAGGGATAGTATTACTCCCGACTCCAACGCCAATTTTATGATTTCCCTTATCAAAAGCTCTCTGATATTGTGTATCAAAACCTAAAAAACTTTCATCTAATCTCAACTGTGTTTGACTACGTAAATTATTATGAATACCTGCAAGGACTAAAATAAAGTCGAAACCAGCATCGGCAGCTTTACAAACTAAGCCAGTATAATTTGCTGTTTTACCAGATTGAACTTGTCCTACAACTATACCTCTTTTGTCCAACCTCCCTTTGACTTTGGGGTCAAAAAGTCCATCAAGAGTACGATTAGTTAAACGGTCAATACTCGCAGTCACTGATGGTGAGAAGTTCTTTTCTGATTCAAGGTAGTCTCTGTAACGATTCCAGAATTGCCAATTAATAGAGGCTTCTTTACTTTTAATCCACGGCTCAGGTTTCCTTTCAATTATGACAAAATCATCAATTTGAACATTATAAATTGATGATATTTCTCGAAACAATTGTTCTCTATCCAATTCCGAGAAAGTAGGAATAAATAAAATTTGGTCTATTGCTTCTTCAATCTGTGAATGTGTTACAGAACTGGATTGTGGGAGAAATATACGGATGGTTTTAATGGCGTTCTTTATCATAATCAGCTAATTGAATCAATGTATTGAGGATAAATATTAAATGGTTCGATGCTTAAAATCATACCTTTTGCTTGATCATCTGTACGACCTTTTGCTATTAAAGAGTTGTACATTTGTTTCATCGCTACACGTATAGGCTCATGGTCAATTCCTTCAAATGGTTGTCCTTGTATTTCGGGCTGCTCACTTTCTCGAATTGTAATTAATGATACAGGTACGGTCTCTTCAATGAATTTTAGTAAAGTAGATATATCTTTTTTCTCAATATCACCTTTTGATAAGATATTTTTGATGAAAGGATGCTCTTGATTGATTTCATAAAATCGTTTTCCATGCCTTATTTTTTCATTCCAGAGAGTGTGAAACTCCTCACTTGAATACTTCCTTTGGAGAATTTTTCCTTTATGACGATACACTTCAACCGCTTGTGAACGAACTTTTCCTGCAATTTGTCTGAGTTGATTCTTTAATCCAAAAGGGGGACGTGCCACGGACTTTTTAATATCAATTTGCCATTCTTTATCAAGACTATTTGGTAAGTCAATTTGAATACGAGCCAGTTTATAATGTTCTTCTTTACGAAACATTCCTAACCAATCCCCCGCAACCAATAGGCGTTCATTCCGATAAATATAAAAACCTTGCTGCTCATTCCATCCTTTTGGTCCTTCGGCTTTCTTATACGTTTCTTCTGAAATTTTTGATTTATGAGGTAATACAAAACCTTTTAATATCACAAGACCGTTTGATAAGGGTTCATCTGGAAAGGGTTGAAGCCCTTTTTCTCCTAAAAGGAAAGGATTCCAAGCATCAATTTTTCGTTGTTGAAAATAAAGATTAATTTTATTCTGCTCAATAAAGCGGTGAAAAACCATTCCTAAATGCCGCTTAACTATTTCCATAGTTTCTAAAAATTTATCCAAATTCTCTGGATTTTCAGAAGATGTTCCTTTGACTATTCGGTCAAGTTGATTCCAGATAACAATTGTACCAGAAGATGTACTTTGTAATTGTTTAAAATGTTCATCATTAGGGGTATATTTAATGAGTTTCCACTTGCCTATGTGATTAACAAAATCTAAATCCCACGTCCAAAAAACAGGGTTATATTGTTGCTTATGGGAAAGGACTGTCAACTGCCTACACTGTGAGAATGATGCAGTTTTTAATCCCAATCCAAAACGTCCTAAATCTTTTAAATTTCTTTCTTCCAAAGGGTTTTTACTCCCTGGACGTAATGCTTGAATAAGCTCTTCATTATTCATTCCACTTCCATCATCTCGAACTGTTAGGTATGTTTTATCTCCCTCCCAATTAAAATCAATCCACACATTCTTTGCTAATGCTGAAATAGAATTATCCACAACATCTGCAACTGCCGTTTCGAGATTATAACCAATTGCTCTAAATGTTTCAATCATAGAGCTTGCTTCTGGTTCTGCAACAATAGTTTCAAAAGAGGTGTAGTCCTTTTTCATTTAATCTAATTTATTTTGAATTTTATGTTTTACAAATAAAAAGTGAAGTAAAGCATAACCAGTATTTACACTGAGTGCATTACCTGCTTGTTTATATAATTGATGCTCACTTACACCTGAATCAATTGCCTTCTCAAAAAATGTAGCATCAAATCCTTGTAGTTTAAGAGCCTCTTTGGGGGTTAATCGTCTTACTGGCTTTTTGTATAGTATCTCTTTGTCTGTCAGCTTGTGAGAAATGTCATTTAAAATAAAATCATCAGAATAATAGTTGTCTTGGCAAGCACGGTGCATTTTCATCATTGTTGCTGTTAAAGTACGGGCTATATCTAAATCAATCTGAGAGTTTCCGATATACTTTTTTGTTCCACTGGCAAGAATTGTATGCTTTATACGCTCGGATAAATAATATTTTTTATCAACTTCTTTATCCAAAACCTCCTTAATATTCTCATAAGAACTCAAAGAAACTTTCTTTAATTTATGGAAGTTATCAATAACATCCTCACTATTAATTTTAAAATCAATCTGTATTCTACTACAAATAATAAAGAGTCGATTTCTTTTTTGAGGAAGGTTAAAAAACTGAGTATCAAGCACTACGGTTTTAACTTCGTAACCAACTTCCTTGAAAAAATCTTTTATTTTTTGAAGGGTTTTTCCACCATCGTGCTTCTCAATATGTCTTACATTTTCAAGTACAACAAATTTTGGCTTTTTTACTTTAAGTATTTCTTCAACACTAAATAAGATTGAACCTCGTACATCATCGAATCCTTTTTGTTTACCTATACTACTAAATGCTTGACATGGAAACCCTCCCACCAGTAAATCAAAGTCTGGGAGATTCTGAATTGCAGTTTCACTTTCTACAAATTCAGTAATGTTATTCATTCTTACTTCTCCGTTTAGCTTATAATTTGACGAATATGTATTTATTGCATGAGTATCTATTTCTGAAAATCCAACACATTTAAAATCTACTTTACTATCTTTTTGTAGAAGCTCCATCGCTCTTCTAAATCCACCTATACCTGCAAAAATTTCTATATATTTCATTCGTAATGTTTTATTAATTCTTTTGCAATTGCTTCTGCTAATTTAACGGGAACAGCATTTCCAATCTGTTGATACCAATCATTCGGGAAACCTCTAAAAACATAATCATCTGGAAAGGTTTGAATTCTGGCTGCTTCTCTTGGGCTTAATCCTCTGGCTTGTGTAGGATGTATGTAAGAATTACAATCCATTTGCATATGAGCGGTTATTGCTTTTGATATTTTGTCATTTTCTAAACGATAATATTTATCCTTAAAAACATCGTTACGACTTGTATATGGCATTAAATCCTTGATACTATCATGCAATGAATTTGCTCCTTGTGGTAGTTTTTCAAAAATCTCAACATCTCTAAGCTGATTGTAACGTGATTTATGATTAAACAAATAATCAGAACTTTGATTTTGATTAATTTCCGAAATAAAAGGGCTTTTCAAGTTTTCCCACTTCCTAATCATATAACCACATTCATCATCTTCATAATAACTCTGATTTTTATGTGGATTAACTTTTAGTTTAGGTAAGCCATCTATGGCATCACTCAATTTATACTTATGATTACCAAAGGAATTATTTGCGATATTTACTCCTATTTCAGAGTTATTTAATCCAACTCTATTGCCAATCAAAAAGAAACGATCTCTATTCTGGGGAATACCAATGTCTTTGGCATTAATTCGCAATTCTGTATATTTATAATCTGTGCCTGTATAATATTCAATATCCTTCTCAATCTCTTTTATCTTGTATCTCATGCCTGGGACGTTTTCCATGATGAAAAAGTCAGGCTTAATATTTTTGAGAATAATTAAGAAATCTTTATATAATTCATTCCTTGGATCATCCAAAAGTCGCTGCCGATTAGCCATAGAGAAACCTTGACATGGAGGACCTCCTGCAACTACTTTTATGTCACTTAGATAGTTTTGATAACTACCTATTTCGTCCATAAATTTTCTAATATCGCCAACAAAGAATCGTTCTAATGGAAGAGTGTGATTGAAATAATAGGTTTCAATAGAATCTACATCATGGTCGTTGACAAACGCTGGCTCAAAACCTGCTTGGCATAAACCTTGACTCAGCCCACCTGCACCCGCAAAGAAATCCCCGAAAAAGGGTTTATTCAAAAGCGGCTCTTTTCGTGTCTCTGGTAAGTATTTTTTAAGTAAAAAGTGATTCGATAACTTACCATTTCTTACTGTATAATAAATATCATTAATTTTTTGGAAGACTTCTGGGGATAACTGACTTTGATGTATTTCTTGTATATTAAGCGTATTTGTATTTTGTATTGATACTCCTTCAAGTTGTAAGATTCTACTCATCTCCTGTATGAGTTCTGAAACTTTCTTTTCAAACTTATTTGGATAAAATTTGTGGTAAAATTCAAGCATTCTATGAATATTGTTAATTTAACTGTGGGTGTAGAATTCCTCCCATTACTTGATAGATGTCAATGCCTAATTTTGAGCAAACAACGAAACATTGATCCATAAGTTGATTTCTTAGTTTAGCTTCTATCTCAGAATAAGTAGTTTCTTGTGTTGTATAATTTATACAATCTAAAAAATCATCATCTGGATGAAAAAGAGTGCCTTCTTTTATCAGTTGTTGAGCAAAGGTTTCAACTTCCTCTTTGGTAGTTATTTCTTGAATCATTATAATTTAAAACTGGAAATTAAACAACTGGTGGATATTTTGCAATTTATAAAATTATGTTCCTATTCACAAGCCTAAAATGACTATTATATTGGTATAAACGTTTAAAAAGCCCAATTTATATTGGATTATTTATAGGTGTATCAAAGTTGCATTATAACCGTAAGTGTCTGAAGGATGATAAAATACAGTAAAGGAATAGTCATTTTTCTCATAAAAACTGTATAAAATTGCTTAACCTCCAATACGTTCGTAATCTTTATATTGCTGTTTCAATAGTCATTTGAGGGTCATTAATTAACGAAAATCAGCTCAAAATCTTTCCATTTGAGTAGCCTAAGATTATTGAAAAATGTCAAAAAATAAAGAAGTAATAAATGCCCATCTTGATAAATTAGGGTTTACAGAAAAGTAAATAAAGTTAACCATTAGCTCTACTTTGTGAATGTGCTCTGACATTATAGACTCATTCCGCCCATTCGCCTTTGCTGGTCTTTTTTCTTCTCTTCTTTCGAGCGTATATCTTTTGCTAACTCAGCATCATTTACATTTGCATGACCACTTTGAGGAGTCTTGATTTTCAGAGTATTAGCTTTTTCAAATTGCTCTTTTTCCTTCAAAAGATTTCCTTGACTTTCTTCTTTCAACTCATCTTCTGATTTTTTAGGGATATGTTCACCTTCGAACTGCCGAATTTGGGCTTGCTCTTGGATTCGTTCTTCAATCTTCTGTTTGGAGTAATCTCGTCCTAAATCGCTGCCTTTTGTTTTTACGCCAGTTGATTTATCGACAAAGGTTATTCCTCGCCCAGTGAAAGATTTTATGCCTACCTTAATTAAACTCTTCTGCAAATCTTCAAGATTTTTGACCTTGGGATTTTGGATTCCTAAATCAATAAATTTCTTAATTTTTTGGGCATGGTCGTTTTTCAAGCTGTCTTTTTTATCTTCTCGGATTCCCTCCGTGGGAGTCAGATGATATTTTTCTTCCATTTTATGAGCAAAATCAACAATTCTGTAATGGTCGTTACTGTCTTTTACTGAAACTCTACCATTTTCATCAACGATATTGCCAATGAAATGAATGTGCAAATGTTGTTTATCGTCATGTTTGACAGATACCCACTGATTAAAACCAAACTCATCAGCAAATTCTTCACTGATTGCCGCTAAGATTTCGTTACTTGGACGTTCATTATGTGGGAAAGAAAAGATTTGATGCCAGCACGGTTTTTTCACTCTACTATTTAAATTAGCCTGTGATTGCATCATCTCATTTGCCATTGAAATATTGATTTCTGTCTCGCTACTCATCGCCATTTGTAAGGAGTCGGAGATACCCACTAACTCACCTCTGATGCCTTCCTGCTTATCATTAATACAATATTCGATGCGACCTTTAAAGCCACTACTTCGTCCAACTTTCTTTCCAATCATTTTTGTTTTTTGATAATATCTTGATACAATTTTTCTAATTGTTCTTGCTCTTCGCTAATCCTTTTGACAACCCTATTTTTATCAAATTTTCCATCTGAATTAAGGTCTTCAACGATGGTTTTCAATCGGTCTGAAACCTCTTTAATCTTAATTAAGTACATTCCAGATTTAGTCAATTCAGTAATCTTTTTATAAATTTCTTGAACTGCCAAACGAATATTCTCAGAGTCTTTTTTGAAATCATTTGATTGTAAATAGGGTACTTCCTTACTCTTTGCCATAAGAATAAAAGCACTTGCCAAACGACTTGAATCAATCAACAGTTTACGGGTTTCTGCATCAATTTCAGCCATTGAAAATATGACACTTTCTTCTCCCAAAAGTTTTTCTCGAATGAAAACTGAGAAAGGAGTATTTGGCTTTACTCGCAAATTCTCCTTTCTCAATTTTGCTTTTTCAATAGGCGAAATCTTGAATTTAAACTGCACCTTTTTCTCAGATTCTGGCAGTAAAGGGCGACCAATTTTATTAATTTTCTCTTCTGAATTTAAGTTTTCCATTACTTTAAAAAATATGAGCCAAAGGCGAATAAACTCCATTGTAAATGGCAAGGGTTTTGGGGTACACCAAAACATAACTTGCCCTACTTCCGCATTGAAAATATAGTGGAATTTGAAAAAAGTCGAAAAAAGCCTAATTGGTTTGAATTGGTTTCAATCAGTTTGAAAATAGTCTAATTGGTTATAAAATAGCTTAAATCCTGTATTAACGGAAAGTGTCAATGCAGGAATTATTGGATTGAATAGAACTATAGAACGTTTTGGAGTCTCTTTCAACGAAAATGTTGGCACATTGGATTCTCTAATGAATAAAAATTACGATTCCTTGATGGCTCAACAATCTACGGTAGAAAGCTTAAAAAGATTAGATATTTCAAAAATTGCCAACTTTAATATTAAGGTTTTAACCGAAATGAAACAGAGTGTAAATGCCTTGGAAAGATTGGGACTTGCTCTTAAAAATGTAGATAGTTTTGTAGCCAATTCAAAAGCATTAGTAGAACGTACCAGTAACGTGGTCGATTTATCCGACAAAATTATGAATATTCTCAGCGAATCAAAGCAATTACAAATGTTCTTGAATAGCCATTTCAACGATTTGGAACAAAGGGGACAAATTATTACAAATACAGTTGTGAAAATGGATGATGTGATTGACAAAAGCCTAAAAGGTTTGGAACAACATATTCATGAACGCCTCCAAGCGGTCAGGGATATAAAAATCACAGCGGAAGATATGTTACAAAAAGAGTTCGACCAAAACAGAAATGTATTGGGCAAATTACAATTTTTAGAGCCTCTGAAAAATGAGTTTAGTAGTTATTCAAAAGAAGAAGTAAATCGCCAAAGAGATACGTTGAATGCTATTAATGCTCTCCAAGAAAAAATGATGGCTAATAATGAGCTATTAGGAGGAGTTTTGTCACAACTTCAAAACTCATCTTTCACGTCTCAGATTAAAAATATTTTTGGTAAGAGGAAAATTGAAGCCGATAATAACCAATGAAATACAAAGAATCAAATTTCTTCTGGACAAGCTATACCGATTTGATGACAAGTTTATTTTTTGTCATGTTGGCTCTTTACATCTTGACAGTAGCAGTATTGAGAAATCAACAAAAGGCTACTGAAGAGCAACTGAGAAAAATAAAAGAAATTCAAAATGCCACAAAAGCTCTTCCTGAAAAGTATTTTGAGTATCAACCTGAATATAAGCGGTTTACTCTAAAAACTCAGATTAATTTCCCTGCTAAAAGCTCTCAAATCCCTTCAAGAGATTTTCGCTATTTAATTGAAGTAGGTAGGAGTATTCAAAAACTTGTAGATACTTTGAAAGTAAAATATAAGGATACTGACATTAAATACTTGATTCTAATTGAGGGGATGGCATCAAAAGATAACTATGATTATAATTACCAACTAAGTTACGAAAGAGCTTTATCGCTGTATGATTTTTGGAAGGGAATACCTATTACCCTCGACCCATCCATTTGCGAAGTAATTATTTCTGGAAGTGGTACACAAGGTGTTGGTAGATTTAAAGGTAGTGAAGAATATAAAAATCAACGGTTTTTAATACAGATTATTCCCAAAATTGGCAAGATAGAAGAACTAACAAAAAAACCTGACAAATGAAGATATTTTTGCTTATAACGTGCCTATTTTCAATACTATATCTCTCTGGTTGTTCGGGCTGTGCCAATACGGATAGAAGTGAAAGACAGCGTGCAAATCGTTCAGAAATTAACGAACTCAATCCCCCCCCTGCAAGTTCTAAACAGAACAGAAAATGGACTGGTACAACAGAAATCAAGATGGTGAGTGATGGAGGAGTTTATAAAGTACCAGTTGAAATAAATAATTCAAGAATGGATTTTATCTTTGATACAGGAGCCAGTAGTGTTTGTATTTCAGAAACAGAAGCAAGATTTTTAGTAAAACAAGGCACTTTGAGTGAAAAAGATATAGTAGGGGAAGCCTCTTTTTCCGATGCCAACGGAGATATAAGCTCAGGTATGAGGATAAAATTTAAAAGTGTTCAAATTGGGAATAGAACCTTATATGATGTTGAAGCCTTGATTGTTCCTAATGATAAAGCTCCATTACTTCTCGGACAATCTGTATTAGCTCAATTCGGTAAAATTTCAATTGATTATCAGCGAGGCATTATTTCTTTTGAGTAATTATTTTTCAAAAATGATGCAAAATGTATATCCCAACCAATTTGTTCTTAGTCAATTTTTATGAAAAGAAAATATATTATTTCCTGTGAATTTCTTCTAACCTTTTAAGTAGTCCAGCAAAAGTTTTTGGGTATTTCATTTCTATTTTTATTAATAATTGTCCCAGTATGGTGTAATTTATATGCACGATAATTTTTGCTCAACTATTTAAAATGTTAAAATCAGGTAAAAGTCAGATATTTTTACAAAAAATATTTCTATGTAAAACGCCTAATTAATTCTTCAACCAAAATTGACGAATAACCGTTTTCACTGGATTATAAAGAAGGTTATCAAAGGATAAAACATACAAAAATACTGAAAATATAATGTAAATAGTAATGATTCAATTGATGAAAAACGGTTTTCCTATAAAAATCAAATGGCAAGGTAAGCCTGGATTACTTTTGTAGTTCTAACATAAAAAAGAACACAAATGCTACCTTGCCAAGAA
>JAYVRF010000165.1:0-19138 GCA_043756925.1 Arcicella sp.
CGAATCCAACACGGACTTTTTATTGAATTACAAAGATAAAATTAAAGATAAAATTACCGTAAAAGCTTCGGTGGGTGGTAATGCAATGAATCAAACGTATGATTTTGCAGGTTTATACGCCGACCAATTAGCCCAACCAGGAATTTATCAAATTTCCAATAGTTTAGACCAAGCCGTTGCTGACCCGCTCAAATCTCGTAAAGCGATTAATAGTGTTTACGCCACCACACAGTTCGCCTTTGACGAAATGATTTTCTTAGATTTTACGGGTAGAAATGACTGGTCGAGTACGCTTCCCTTCGCTAATAATTCATTTTTCTATCCTTCGGTTAGTTCGAGTTTTTTATTGAATGAATTATTCAAAGTACCCGAATCTATTTCATTTGCGAAAGTTCGTGCTTCTTGGGCTCAAGTGGGTAATGATACTCGTCCCTACCAAACAGTACGGTATTATGACCGAATTTACAGCAATAATTTTACCAATCCTTCCACCCTATTCAATGCTAATCTTAAACCCGAAATTACATCAAGTTATGAGTTTGGTTTAGATTTGCGTATGTTCAAAAACCGTGTTGGTTTGGACGTTGCGTTTTATAATAATGATAGTCGTAATCAAATTTTAGCCATACCGCTTGATCCTACTTCAGGATTCTCGAATGCCCTCATAAATGCAGGTTTAATTAATAGTAGAGGTGTAGAAGTGAAATTAATGGGTAAAATCGTCAATAATGCTAATTTTAAATGGAACTCGACCGCAATTTGGTCGCAAAACCGCAGTTACGTGCGTGAATTAGCGGAAGGGATTACGAATCAAACCATTTATAGCCACAGTGGTAATGTGACCATTGAAGCCCGAGTTGGTGGGTTAATGGGCGATATGTACGGTCGTGGCTTCCAACGTTCTCCCGACGGACAAATCATTTATTCATCCACTGGATTGCCCGCACAGCTTGATCCTACCGTAAAAAAATGGGGAAATGCTTTTGCCGATTGGAAGGCAAGTTGGTCGAACGAATTTACCTATCGAGGGCTTAAATTAAGCGTTTTACTGGACGGTCAAATGGGCGGAAGTATGTATTCACAAACCAATCATAAAAACAATACCCTCGGAAAAACCCAAGTAACGCTTCCTGGAAGAGAAGGTGGAATTATTGGTAATGGTGTTGTTTTGCAACCTGACGGGGCGTATAAACCCAATACCGTTAACGTTGCTGCGAGTGCTTACTACGACAATTACTATCAAATTAGTAATGCAGAAGTAAACATTTTTGATGCCTCATTTCTGAAAATCAGGGAGGTTCGTTTCGAGTTTAGTTTACCACAAAGTTTGTTAAATAAAATCGGTGTTCGTCAAACAAGTGTGGCGGTGTTTGGGCGTGATTTGTTCAATTTTACAAAATTCCCTGGTTTCGACCCAGAAGGCGGTAATCTTAATAATGGTACCTTAACGCCTGGTGTGGAACTCGCACAGTTTCCGTCTGTAAGAAGCATGGGAGTAAACCTGACATTCAAATTTTAATTTAAAAGTATTTCAAAAATGAAAAATAAATTCATATATATAGTTGCAATTTTAGTAATTGGATCATTTATCACTTCATGTACTAAGAATTTCGATCAAATCAATGTGGATCCAAATCGCCCCGAAAAGGTAAATCCTGGGGTAATTTTAGGGCAAATGCAGTACCGAATTATTAATAATTCAGTAACCGCAGCCCGTGGTTTTACGCACGAATTAATGCAAGTTGATGCTCCCCGTTCAAGTACAAATGGATTAGGATTGCACCGTTATTCTGTTAGTCCTGGTGCAGGTGTTTGGAATAGTTTCTACCAAAACCTGACCGATGCTGAAGATATTTATTCCGTTGCTGACCGTCTGAAAGAAAATAATTATAAAGCAATTGCCTTAGTTTATAAATGTTGGGCTTATTCTATTTTAACAGATTTATACGGTGATGTACCGTATTCACAAGCGGTTAAAGCAACTGAAGGTAATTTTAAACCTCCTTTTGATAAACAGAAAGACATTTACACCCAAATTCTGAAAGATTTAGAAACGGCAAATGGTTTATTTGATGATACCAAAATATTAGCGTACGGTGGCGATTTAGTTTACAATACAAATGTTCTGACAGGAGATAAAAATATTGGCATTCAACGTTGGAAAAAATTTACCAATTCACTCCGATTAAGATTATTATTAAGGTTATCCAAAAGAGAGGGAGAATTGAAAATTAAAGACCAAATAACTGCCATTTTAGCCGACGCTGTAAAATACCCTACTTTTTCGGCTAATACCGACGAGGCGATATTTCGTTACCCAGGCACATTTCCTTATTTTAATCCCTACTATAATGCTCGTACTTTAGATTGGAGAGATGGAACGTATTTTACTGAATTTTTCATAAATCCCATGAATACGAGTGCCGATCCACGTCGTGCCATTTGGGCAATTCCAGTTATGGTGGGTGGTGTTTCAACATTCCGAGGCATTCAAAGTGGTTATCCAACAACGTTGGAATACGTAGTTGGTCAAAATTCAAGTTATACGGATGCCCTCAAAACGTTGCCCCAATTAGGGATTATGATGACCTTTGCTGAAGTAGAATTTATCAAAGCGGAGCTTTCTCTCAAAGGATACACAACGGGTAAAACACCAAAAACTCATTATGAAGCTGGAATTACGGCTTCGATGACACAATGGGGGGCCGTCATGCCTGCTACCTTTTTGACGCAAAAAAGTATTGCGTACGATGCAACGGTTGCCTCCGAAAAGCAATTAGAACAGATTATGCTACAAAAATACTACGCTTACTTTTTCGTAGATTATCAAGCATGGTTTGAAAAACGGAGAACTGGATATCCACTTTTACCCCGTGGTACGGGCATTCCAACCGAAAATAAATTCCCCAGCCGTGTACCTTATCCGACTTATTTACAATCGCTTAATCCTGAAGGCTTAGCGGGTGCTACTGTTTCGATTGGCGGAGATAATAGCGACACGAAAGTTTGGTGGGAAAAGTAAATTAATATCATAAATTTATTCAAAACGCTGGTAGGTTCTTGGGATCTTACCAGCGTTATACCTTTAAAAATGGGTCAAATGAAACAAATTTTTAATCTCTTGTTGTTGCTACTCTCCGTGGCAACTTATGGACAAACGCTAAATACTCAACTTGAAAGTCGCCGAGTAATGTTGCCCAATGGCTGGTCATTGACTCCTGCGGGGCGTTCGCTTGAAGTGGGTGATTTACCGCTCAATATGGCGGTTTCTTCCTCCCAAAAATTAATGGCTGTAACAAACAATGGGCAAGGCAAGCAAACGATTCAGTTAATTGACACAAAGACTGAGAAAATTCTGGATAACGTCGAAATTCCAAAATCGTTTTACGGATTAAAATTTAGCCGTGATGAAAAAAGTCTTTATGCTTCGGGCGGGAATGACAATTGGATTCTGAAATATGCCATTGTCGGAAATAAACTTATCTTGAACGATAGTTTGATTTTGGGTAAAAAATGGCCCAATAAAATTTCTCCCGTGGGAATCGAGATAGACGATGACCGTCAGTTGTTATACATTGTCACCAAAGAAAATAACTCGTTTTATATTATTGATTTGAAAACTAAAGCCATCGTACATGAGCAAAATTTAGGTCATGAAGGATATACGTGCGTTCTTTCTCCCGATAAAAAAATATTGTATATCTCACTTTGGGGCGGTCGTAAGATTGCTTTATTCGATACCCAAACTCGCAAAATTATTAGTATAATTCCCGTTTCATACAATCCCAATGAGTTGATTCTGAGTAAAAATGGAAAGCATTTATTTGTAGCAAATGCGGGAGATAATAGCGTTTCGGTGATTGATACAAAATTACAAAAAGTGATGGAGGTCTTGGACGCTGGTATATATGCAAATTCATTGATTGGGTCGGCTACTAACGGAGTTGCTTTATCGAAAGATGAAAAAACGCTTTACATTGCCAACGCTGACAATAATTGTTTGGCAGTTTTTGACGTAAGCACTAAAGGAAAAAGTTTTTCAAAAGGATTTATGCCCGTGGGTTGGTATCCTACGAATGTGAGAGTGGTGGGCAAGAAAATTTTTGTGGCAAACGGAAAAGGATTTACCTCGTTTGCGAATCCCAAAGGACCACAACCTTCACAAAAAGCCATTCGTTCGGAATCCCATCTGGGTGAAGATACTCGTGGACAATACATTGGCAACTTGATGAAAGGAACGCTCAGCATTATTGATACACCAAGTGAAAATGAGTTAATAATCTATTCTAAAAAAGTGTACCAAAATACGCCCTACAAAAAAGATAGAGAACTTCTGGCTGAAGGTGAAACGAACAATCCGATTCCGATGAAAGTAGGAGACTCATCCCAAATTAAGCACGTTTTCTATATTCTGAAAGAGAACCGTACCTATGACCAAGTTTTTGGGGATATTAAAGAGGGAAATGGTGATTCAACGCTCTGCTTGTTCGGTGAAAAGTATACGCCAAATCAGCATAAATTAGCGAAAGATTATGTGTTACTTGATAACTTTTATGTTGATGCCGAAGTGAGTGCTGATGGTCATAATTGGTCTATGGGAGCTCATGCGAATGATTATTTAGAAAAAACTTGGCCCACAGCCTACGGTAGAAGAGGTGGTGTAACCGAATCAATGGGACGACGTGAAATTGCCAACAATAAAGATGGTTTTATCTGGGATGTTTGTAAAACCAAAGGCGTAAGTTTTCGTACTTATGGGGTTTTTGCCGACGATAAAAAGGGAAATATTCCTGTGTTGGATAAAGCCCACGTTTGTTCATATTTCACGGGATATTATAATCAAAAAGTAAAAGATACCACCCGAGTAACCCAATGGAAAAGAGATTTTGACTCTTTAGTTGTTGCCAAAGCCGTTCCTGCTTTCAACTCCATTAGACTTGGTGCTGATCATACACAGGGAATGGCCGTTGGAAAACCAACTCCTTTTGTCTGCGTGGCAGATAATGATTTGGCGGTGGGAATGTTTATTGAACATTTAAGTAAAAGCCCAATCTGGAAACAATCCGTCGTATTTATCTTAGAAGATGATGCACAAAATGGTCCCGACCACGTGGATGCCCACCGTTCAACCGCTTTGGTGATAAGTCCCTACACAAAACGCAACTCCATTGACCATACGATGTACTCAACTACAGGAATGTTGCGAACCATAGAATTGATTTTGGGCTTGCCTCCAATGACTCAATACGATGCTGCTGCCACACCGATGTATCGTTGTTTTACGTCAAAACCTGATTTTACGCCCTTTCAATCGGTTCCTGTTTCGGTAGATTTGAGTGAATTAAATACAGCGTATACGCCTTCAGCTAAACGTTCAGAAAGTTTAGATTTTACAGAAGTGGATAGCAATGATGATACTCTTTTCAATGAAATTCTTTGGAAAGGTATTAAAGGTGAATTATCACAATTGCCCGCTCCAAGACGCAGTGCATTTGTAAAGGTGGTAAAAAGTGATGTTGATTGAGGGAGAATGATTTTATATTAAACCGATTAAAGTACATAAACATTGCTTTAATCGGTATATCATTCCTACAACAACGCCATTTTAATCCGTTTGACCGATTCTTCCAAAACTGATTTTGGACAAGCAAAATTTAACCTTAAAGAGCCTTCGCCCATGAACATTTTACCGTTCATTAATCTTACTCCAGCTTTTAAAATTCTCTCTTGTATATTATCAATTCCAGTTTCACTTGCATCAATCCAAGCCAAATAAGTTGCTTCCAGCGGGAGCATCTTTAAGCCTTTATATCCGTTTAATTCGTGAAACATATAATCGTGATTTGCCTTTAAATAATCAATTAATTGCAAACGCCAATCCTCACAATCACGGTAGGCTGCTAAAGCTGCAACCATTGAATGACGGGGAAGTGGTGGGAAAAAACCATCTTTTGCCGTATTAAATTTTTGCCTTAATTCGGGATTTGGAATAATGGCAACGGAACAACCCAATCCCGCAATATTGAAAGTTTTTGAAGGTGCTAAAAGTGTAATTGACCTATTTTCAGCTTCTTGACTCAAACTGGCAATTGGAATGTGCTTTTTATTAGGTTCTAAAATTAAATCGCAGTGAATTTCGTCGGAACAAATAACAATCTCATGTTTTTGACAAATTTCAACCAATTTTTTCAATTCTTGACGTGTAAATACCGTTCCCGCTGGATTGTAGGGATTACACAACATAAACAATTTAGTGTCTTCGGTAATTGCATTTTCAAGAGCCTCAAAATCAAACGTCCAACGGTTTTCAACTTCAATTAATGGAAAAGTTTGGAGCTTTTTACCAACGTAACCAGGGGCGAGATGAAAGGGGTGATAGACAGGAATCGAAGTTAAAACGGCATCGCCAATTTCACCAATGGCACGACAAGTTGCGGTGATGGCTGGCACTAATCCTGGAATCCAAACTTGCCATTCTTTCTCAGTTTTCCAACCATAAAGTCGCTCTAAACGGTCTTGAAGTACATTTTTTAATTCTTCTGGTATGATTGAATAACCAAAAACTCCGTGTTCTGTCACGTCACGAAGGGCTTGCAAAATGGGTTCGGGGCTTTTGAAATCCATGTCCGCTACGGGCATTGGAATTGTTTCTTCAGGGTCTTGAAAGAAATCCCATTTGAAAGAATCAGTATTTTTTCTATTGATTATTTCGTCGAAGTTATATTGCATATTTTGATTAAGAATTGGGGTTATGGGGTAAAAAAATATTGTCTTTGTGGATAAGCTATATCCTAAAACCTAACGCTCAATCCCTATTTTACCCACATAAGATTTGAATTTTATCGAGATAATGAACACAAAGCCCATCAAAGCGGCATTGATAAAAAATGGAATTTGGTAGGATTCTTCAATATTAAATAATTTTGCCGTTAAGAAAGGTCCTAAAAATGCACCTCCTCCTTCAAACATACTAATAGTTCCATTGATTTTTCCTGCTTCTTTCAAACCAAAACTTTTTATAATGATAAGATTATATAAAGAATAAATCCCGCCCCAACTGATAGCTAAGAAACTGAACGACAACAAGATAAGTGATTTGTCCATCGAAGAAAATCCTAAAATTCCTAAAATCATCAATAAACAACACGTTGAAAAAACGATGTAAGGATTGATATAATCAGAAAATAAAGAGATGAATAACTTACCAGAACCTGCAATTAAAAAATATAAAGTCAAATAATAACTGGCATTATTTTCTGAAAATCCCAATCCTGTGATATGCAAAAAAATATTAGCAATCGTTCCAACTAAGCTGTAAAATGTACAAAATCCACAAACGCAAATTAACCAAAAGAGATGAGTTTTAGTGGCTTTTTGGTAGGACATTCCTTGTGCTAATAAATCTGGATTGACATTTTTATTAATATCTTTTCCAAACCCAAGTGCAAAAATACCAATTTCTGAGGGAGAATTTTTTACGAAAAAATAAATATAAACAAAGGCTATCAATGGAAAAACGGACAAAATTTGAAAAGTTTGTCGCCACCCATAATCTTGTAATAAGCAAGTGTTAAGAGGTGAGAAAATGGCACTTCCAAGGCTTGTGCCCACTAAAACGATTCCAATTGCCAAGCCTCTTTTCTCATTAAACCACGAAGAAACTAAGATTATACAAGAAACTGAACCAGCCATTACCATTGAAATTCCTAAGAAAAAATGAGCAATATAGGCTTCAAATTTATTATGAATAAAACTGTAACTTGCCAAAGTTAAAGCCAAAATTAACGTTCCGAAAAGGAGCATTTTCTTTACTCTAATTTTATCAATAATTACGCCTGAAATGAAAATAAAAAGTAGTGTTACGCCATTAGTGATTGATTCTCTAACTTTTAATTCCTCACGGCTCCATTGAAATTCATCCAAAAAGGCTTTGTCAAAAACGGACAACGATGTGGTTGTCAGTCCATTAACGACAATCAACGTTAATAATCCTGAAAAACAAATAATCCAAGGATAGTATTGAGTTTTCCAATCTGAGGTTAGGTTTGAATTTTGAATATTTTTAGGCAACATTCTGAAAAATGTGTAATGTTGGAGTACGACTTATTGTTTAAACTACTATATTTATTATTGGGTTCATATTTTTTTTTCGAAATCTTTTTCGAAATCCTAACTGCTTATTAAGTTTAAAAATATCGTCATCAACTTTGCACGCATTATTAATCAAATGAATTATTTTTTATTTTAAAAACGAATCTTTTCCCCAACCAAAAACAATGAAAAAAATACTTATTTTCTTATTTTTAAATTTACCATTATTTGCCCAAAAACAGGTAACCTTATCCCGAAGTAATCCCGAAGTCGAAGGAGTTTCATCCGAAGGAATCAATAATTTCATTGAAGCAGTCTCAAAAAGTAAGCACGAATTGCACAGTTTTATGATTTTGAGACATGGAAAAGTTGTTTCTGAGGGCTGGTGGAATCCGTATCGAAATGATTTAAAACACACGTTGTATTCTTGTAGTAAAAGTTTTACTGCCACTGCCATTGGCTTTGCAGTGAGCGAAAGAAAATTGACAGTTAATGATAAAGTTATTTCATTTTTTCCAGAAGATTTGCCCAATCAAATCAGCCCCAATTTAGCTGAATTAAAGATAAAAGACCTTTTGAGTATGAGCGTTGGGCATGAAAAAGAACCCTCAAACATAATTGCAACCAGTGATAATTGGGTGAAAGAATTTTTGAATACACCGATAAAATACCAACCTGGAACTAAGTTTTTATATAATTCTCCTGCAACCTACATGCTATCAGCGATAGTCCAGAAAGTAACTGGTCAGAAAGTAATTGATTATCTTAAACCTCGATTATTTGACCCGCTTGGAATTTTTGGAATTGATTGGGAAATTGACCCAAAAGGGATCAATACTGGTGGTTGGGGATTACGGCTTAAAACCGAAGATATGGCAAAATTTGGGCAGTTATTCCTTCAAAAAGGTATGTGGAATGGAAAACAAATTTTGCCTGCATCCTGGGTTGAAGAGGCTTCGACAATGAAAATTTTACAAGACCCAAATGCCACTCAATCCCGTAAGGATTCGAGCGATTGGCTTCAAGGATATTGTTATCAAATGTGGCGTTGTAGGAATAATGGTTATCGTGCTGATGGTGCAAATGGACAGTTCATTATTGTTTTGCCAGACAAAGATGCCGTGATTGCCATTACCGCCGAAGCACCTGATATGCAAGGAGAAATTAACTTGATTTGGAAGCATTTATTACCCGCTTTTGAAGATAAAAAACTGCCTTCAAATCCTAAATTAATGGCAAGTTTAAAAGAAAAAGCTTCCTCATTATATTTGCCAATATTGTCAAAAAATACTCATTCTGCTATGGAATCGAATATTTCTGGAAAGAATTATAGTATGATTGCTGGTGAAAAAACATTTGAAGGTGCAAGTTTTGAATTCAAAAATGACATTTGTTATTTATCCCTAAAAACGGATTCAGTAACCCACAGAATTCCTTTCGGAGTTGGGAAATGGGAATTATCAGAAACAACAAAATTCGGACCGTATTTAGTGGCAAGAGCAAAAGCTAATAGAGTTGGATTACCTATTTTTAAAGTGGCAGGAAGTTATGATTGGAAAGATGAGAAAACGCTTGAAATGACTCTAAGATACATTGAAAGTCCTCATACTGAGACGATTACTTGCACTTTTGAAGATGAAAAGGTGAGTGTAGATTTTCAGAATATTTTCAATAAAAATCAAAAAAGGAAAATCTCAAAAGGTATCATTGGTAAAGAATTAATAAATGCACCTAAATTGATTATCCGTGGCGATGATATGGGTTATTCTCATTCTGGTAATGAGGCATTGATTAAATCTTACAACGAAGGAATCGAAACTTCGATTGAGGTAATTGTGCCTTCGCCGTGGTTTCCAGAGGCAGTAAAAATGTTAGCTCAAAATCCAAAAGTAGATGTAGGTTTACATTTTACGATTACCAGTGAGTGGGACAATGTAAAATGGCGACCATTGACGGATTGTAAGAGTTTTAGAAATTCAGACGGATATTTTTATCCAATGCTTTTTCACAATAATAATTATCCAAAACAGGCTGTAATTGATAATGATTGGAAGATGGAAGATTATGAAAAGGAATTAAAAGCCCAAATTGAAATGGCTTTAAAGCACATTCCAAGGCTTAGTCATATTTCTGGACACATGGGAAGCACTGGTTTTACTCCAGAAATTAAAGAATTATGCAAGCGAGTTGCAAAGGAATATAACTTGAAAATGGTTGATACTGATTCTCAAAAAGATAATAATATTGGTCATACTGGTTTTGAATTTAACAATAAAACAACACAAGAGAGAATCGATGGATTTATTGCCATGTTAGATAAATTAGAAAATGGGAAAACGTATGTCTTTGTAGAACATCCTGGCTTGGATAATGACGAGTTAAGAGCCATTTCACACATCGGTTATGAAGATGTTGCCAAAGGAAGACAAGATGTAACGACAATTTTTACAAGTGAGAAAGTGAAAGAGGCTATTTTAAAAAAAGGGGTTAAATTGGTTAGTTATAAGGAGGTTTTGAATTATTAATCGGGAAATCCGCCATGGGAATTTACCGAATTGTGAAAGAAAATATGGCAAATGTGGCTCGGGTACACATCCTCTAAAAAGGTCACGACCCACGGTTTTATTCGATGTTGGCTTTTGGAGGGTTCCGTTCATGCTTTTCAAACCGCTCGATTATTGAATTCTCCACAATTAATAATTCCAGTTGGTGTAGGTGTTGTGTCAGCCTTGAGCTTTTAGTTTCTCCGATTGCCTCTGAACAAATCAGAAGTTATGTCTCACCGTTTTCTCAAGTTAATTGGGAATATTTGAATCAACAACTTTCAGAAATAGAAAAGGTAGGTTTTGATTTTTTGGTGGTAGCAGGCGTAATTAGAGCGAAGTAACAGTCACAAGAGTGGTTGATATGCGTTATTCGGGTCAAGGACATGAGATTTCCGTAATAATTCCAAACGACATTTTATCAGAAAAATCAATCGAAATTATTGAGCAAAATTTTATTAAAGAATATGAATTCAGATACAGAAGAAGTATTCAAGATATTGGCATTAAAGCGGTTACATAGCGAGTAGTTGTTTCTTGAAAATCCTCCGAAATTATTCCAAATCAAATTGTCAAAACCTAAGGAAAAATGCTTTGAAAGGCATAAGAAGTGTATTTTTAATGGGAGATAAAAGTTATTCAGATGTACCAGTTTACAATCGCTACGACCTAAAGCCAAACTAAACTTTTGATGGTTCAGCGGTAATTGAAGAAATGGAATCTATGGTTATTATTGGAAGAAACTCTGTGATTAAAATTGATGAATTTAAGAATATTGTGATTGATTTATTGTAATTTTAAAAAACTAAACATTTGTATCATGAATCGTAGAAATTTTATTAAAAATACTACCTTAACTATTGGAGCTTTTACGCTTTTACCTAATGGATTATGGGCAAAATCTTCCCTTGAAAATCCTTACAAAATTAAGGAACTGCGTGGAGGAGTCAAAGTTTTTACCGAAAAGGGTGGAACAATTGCTTTTCTAAATACTAAAAAAGGTATGGTTGTGGTAGATTCTCAATTTCCAGAACAATCTCAACATTTGATTGACGAGTTAAAAAAACAGTCAACAAAACCATTTAAGTTATTGATAAATACCCACCATCATGGCGACCATTCGAGTGGGAATATATCTTTTAAAGGTTTGGTTGAACACGTTGTTGCTCATGAGAATTCGTTAACAAATCAAAAGAATGCAGCTCAAAAACAAAAATCCGAAGATAAACAACTTTATCCAGATGTTACATTTAATGATACTTGGAAGCAAAAAATAGGTAAGGAACGAATTAAAGCATACTATTTTGGTGCAGGGCATACAAACGGTGATTCAATAATACATTTTGAAAATGCCAATGTTGCTCATTTAGGTGATTTACTTTTTAACAGAAGATATCCTTTTGTTGATAGAAGTGCGGGGGCAAATATAAATAATTGGATTTCGGTGATGGATAAAACGCTAACTACATTCGATAATGAAACTATTTTCGTATTTGGACACGCATTCGACCCTGAGAAAATAACGGGAAATAAGGAAGATGTCAAGGCCTTTAAAGATTACTTGGAGAAACTTTTAGAATTCGTTGGTTCAGAAATAAAATTGGGTAAATCTAAGGAAGAAGTGATAAAAAATAGTTTCATTCCTGGTGTTACTGAATGGAAAGGAGATGGGATTGGTCGAAGTTTACAGTCAGCTTATGAGGAGTTGAGTGAGGCTAAAAAATAAAATTTGAGGTATTGGATGTTGAAGAATTTAGATTTAAATGTTGGGCTAATTTTAATATTTAAGCCGTAATCTATAATTATTTAAACTTTCTTATCAATAAATTCATGCGAAACTTTTAAGGGTTTCGCATGAATTTAATCCCTTCCGCTTGTCAATTACATCTGATAATCGCCGTATTTCTTCAAATAATTTGCCAACCCACCTTCACTCAAAATATCAATCATCACTTTGGGCTTTGGGGAAACGAAATAGGACTTATTTTTTGTTAAATTCTGTATTTCGACATTACTCAAATCAACTTTTATTTCGTCCCCCGATTCAATATCGTGGTTCTTAATTTCTAAGACCGGCAAGCCAATATTGATTGAATTTCTAAAAAATATTCTGGCAAATGAATTCGCAATTACAACCGAAATCCCCGATAATTTCAAGGCAATTTGTGTTTGTTCACGAGAAGAACCACAACCAAAATTTTCACCTCCTACCAAATAATCTCCTTGTTTTACTGGGGTCTTGAAATTAGGGTCTAAATCCTCCAAAACGTTTTCAGCTAAGGTGTTCATGTCGAGGGTTTTCGTATATTTGCCCGCAATTATTCGGTCTGTATCAATATTACCTCCGTAAACAAAAGTCATATTTGATGTTCGTTTTTCGATGTTAGATATTCGTTGTTAAGTACGAAAATCGAAAATCAAATAACGAATATCGAAATATTATTTTCTGGTTAAGGCTTTTTGCTCCTCCTCTGCCAATTTAACGGCTTCGTAAGCATTCACAATTCCACCACTTAATGACAATAAACTAAAATCAATTAGCTCGCCCGTTCCAGGTTGTGAAACTTTTTGTTTTGGCAATTTGATAGATGAATTTAAGATTATTTGCTTAATTTTTCTGTAATCAAAATCTGGATAGTATGACATTAACATTGCCGCCAAACCCGTCACAACTGGTGCTGCCATGCTTGTTCCACTTAAATCCTCATATTGCGAACCCACTACCGTTGATTTCAAATCTACGCCAGGAGCAAAAACATCAACCGTTTTGTGTCCATAATTAGAAAATTCAGCTACAGTACTTGGAATTTGCATCCAAGAAGTTGCTCCAATTTCTAACCAATTTTCAGCTTGTTTTCCGTCAGCAAATTTCTTAGATGGATAATTCTCGCTGATGTCAATATTTTCGTTCTCATTCCCTGCTGCATGAATTAATAAAACTCCTTTCGTCTGTGCATATTTCACGGCATCATCAACCGCTTGTTTTTGTGGTGAAACCGACTTCCCGAAGCTCATGTTTATAATTTTTGCTCCATTATCAACGGCATATCTGATGGCATTTGCAACATCTTTATCACGCTCATCTCCCTCTGGAACTGCCCGAATTGTCATGATTTTAACATTCCCAGCCACACCCAAAATACCCAAAGAATTAGTGCGATTTGCCGCCACAATCCCCGCTACGTGCGTTCCATGACGTGCATCTGGACCTTTTACTTCATTATTGCCGTAATCCCTATCATTCACATTTTCAACATCATCCCCAACAATTCCACGTGGATTGAACGACAAATTAATGCCGTATTTGAATTGTGCATCATAATATTCGTAAGCCTCTTTCAATTTTTCCTCATCTTGACCAATTTGCTCCAATAGTTCAAAAACTCTTTTGGCTTTTTTAACATCCTCGGGGTCTTTATTCGTTACTTTAATTAGGTCTTGTTTCGTTACATCTTTTACTTTCAAATAAGAAGAAAGCACCAATTTTGAATCAATATATTTCTCGTACAATTTAATTACAAACGGACCTTGCTCTTGTAATTCCTGTACTTTGGCTTCGTATTTTGCCTTGTATTTTTTGTACAAATCATGCTCAATTTTCATGGCAGGCGACAAACTGGCGATGTCTTGAATATATTGGTAAATACGTTTCAAACGTCCGAATTCACGAGTAACTTCCATGGTTTCACGGGCAACGTCAGTTCCATTCTTTCCACCCAAAAAATCCCATCCATAAATATCGTCAATATAACCATTTTTATCATCGTCAATTCCATTATCTGGAACTTCCTTGGTATTAATCCAAATATTTTCTTTCAAATCTTCATGATTAATATCAACTCCCGAGTCAATGATTGCCACTATGACCGTTTTTGAAGCCTTTTTATTCAAAAATTCACGATAAGCCCTTTCGGTACTAATACCTCTTACACCATTTTCGGTAAAATCAAGATTAAACCAATTTAAGGGAGCTTTGTCAGGCGATGATTCCAAATACTGAGCGTTTGAAAAGCTCGATATAAGCAAGAAGAAGATAAGAAATTTATTAAATTTCATAGTTGTTTATATGGTATTGAAAGGATTATACTTATTGGCGGATAATTATGGTAATTGTAAACTTTGTAAGGAATTGGGTGAAATTTTACAATTAACAACTAATTGTGCAAGAATTTTCAACAAATCTAACGAAAATTACCTTAAAGAATGGCATAATTCTAATATATTATCCGTCAGAAATCATGCCTTTCAAAGCTGATTTTGCCACTATGGAAGGAGAATTCAAATATATGAGGGCATTAGGATTTCCCATTCTACCCTTGAAATTCCTATTTCCAGCCGAGATAACTATTTCACCGTTGCCTGAAACGCCAAAATGTGAGCCTACGCAAGGTCTACAACCCGATGGTAGAAAAATTGCACCTGCTTGCATGAGAATTTGGGCGGTTCCATCATTCATGGCATCAATGAACACTTGTTTGGAGGCAGGAGCAATTAAAAGTCTCACGCTAATCAGCTCCGATAAAAACCTGTCAAGGACGAACCAAATTACGCTCTACGATTAACTAATGGCATATTCCTTCGCCAACGTCAAACAACCGAATGTTCTGAACAAAGGCAAAATCTCGCATAAATTTGTGAAGATTAGCAATTCTTTCATTGGGTGCGGGGGAGGCGTGATCAATAACAAAAGTGCATTTCTTGGTATCTCATAATTTCACACGCCCATTTCCTCAAAATGCTTTAATGGCATAAGGGGCGGTTGTGTCGGATGCCCTAATTTCGTCAACTGAAACAACCGCTAATTCACCTGCATAGACATTTTTGCCAGCGTGGGTAGATAATATTTTTTCTGTTATCGTTTGCACGTATTTTGTCTGAATTTCGATTCGTCAGATTCATGGATTTTTTGGATGAAATAAATATGAAGTTAATATAAAACTTGATTTAGAAAGAAATTTCCTTCATCTTCCAAGGTGATTTTCTTCCTAAAAACACCTCAATTTCTTTGGTTAATTCAATCATTTTTAGATTATCAATTCCCAATATCTTTATATTTCTGACGATGAGTTCCACCTGCACTCAAATGACCCGCCGTGAGGTGTAAAGTTCCTCCAACAACTGTATCTTTTTCAATTACTAAAACATGAATTCTACGTTCAGCGGCACGGATGGCACAGCACATTCCTTCACTTTTGCTCCCTGCACCTGCGATTATAATTTGGTATTGGGTTGTTTTCAAATTTGTATTTCAGTTAATAAGCAAATCTACAAATTTCTCCTAAACAAAAAAGTGGACGATAAAATTACCGTCCACTTTAATATTAAAATCAATGCGAATCCCTCGAAACTACACTCCCAGATTTCCCTTTCAAAAAGTCCATGTCCGCCCCCAAATGTGCCTGTTCAACGTGTTTGATGTACATACTGACATATCCACGGGTAATATTCATGTCAATTGGTTGCCAATTCTTACGTCTTTCGGTTAATTCTTCATCCGATACTTCTAAATTTAAAGTTCGATTTGGAACGTCTAAACTAATATAATCACCATTGTGAACTAAGGCTAAATTTCCACCATCTGCCGCTTCGGGTGACACATGAAGTACAACCGTTCCAAAGCCAGTTCCAGACATTCTACCGTCCGAAATTCTGACTAAATCGTGAACCCCTTTTTCTAATAATTTCTTTGGAATGCCCATATTTCCTACTTCTGCCATACCTGGATAACCCTTTGGTCCAACATTTTTCAACACCATAATTGAATTTTCATCAATCTCTAAATCTGGGTCTTCAATTCTGGCATGATAGTCTTCGATAGTTTCAAAAACTACCGCTTTCCCACGGTGAGTCATTAGGGCGGGAGTTGCCGCCGAAGGTTTGATTACCGCACCGTTCGGAGCAAGATTTCCTCTGACAACTGCAATTCCAGAATTTGCTTTAAAAGGGGCATCCATCGTACCCACAATATTTCTATCGAACACTTCTGCACTTTCAGAATTTGCTCCAATTCCTTTGCCATTTACCGTCAAAGCATCATTATGAAGCACATTTTTCATTTCTTTAATAACGGCTGGTAGTCCTCCCGCATAATACAAATCTTCCATAAAGAATGAGCCAGAAGGTTGAAGATTAGCCAATAGAGGGATATTTTGAGAGAATTTATCAAAATCATCCATGTTTAATTCAACGCCAATTCTTCCCGCAATTGCCAAGAGATGAATCACAAAATTGGTTGAACCACCGATGGCTGCATTTATCATAATTGCATTCTCAAAAGCCTCCCGAGTCAGGATTTTTGAAAGAGTCAAATTTTCCTTTACCATTTCCACAATCCGACGACCTGATAATTGCGAAATCACTTTTCTACGCACATCAACTGCAGGAATCGCTGCATTATTGGGTAATGAAAGTCCCAAGGCTTCAACCATTGTTGCCATTGTTGAGGCGGTTCCCATGACTGCACAATGTCCTTGCGTGCGAGCCATACATCCCTCTGCTTCGGTGAATTGTTGTTCGGTAATTTCACCCAATTTAAAGGCTTCATCGAATCGCCAAACGTCCGATGTTCCAATGTCTTTTCCTCGCCAATGCCCCTTTAACATCGGTCCACCCGAAATTACGAGTGTTGGAATGTCCACTGAACACGCACCCATTACAAGCGAAGGCGTAGTTTTATCACATCCACAAAGCAAAACAACGCCATCAATCGGGTTCGCACGGATAGATTCCTCCACGTCCATACTTGCTAAATTGCGATAAAGCATGGCGGTTGGTTTTATCAAAGTTTCGCCCAAAGACATCACTGGAAACTCCACAGGATAGCCACCCGCCTCATAAACGCCTCGCTTAACGGATTCTGCCAAATCTCTGAAATGAGCATTGCACGGCGTTAATTCCGACCAAGTATTGCAAATACCAATCACGGGGCGACCATCAAACATATCGTCAGGAATTCCCTGATTTTTCATCCAGGCACGATAGATAAAACCGTCTTTTCCAGTTTTCCCGAACCAATTTTGTGAGCGAAATTTTTCCATATTTAAAAATTATAAGTTGGTAAGTTATAAGTTGTTAAAATAAATAAATTATGCCTTGGAAAGACTTAACAACTTGACAATTTTTATTCCGTATCCAAAGTTCGAACCATTGAAAATTTTAGATTTTGTCCAAGGGCATATTCACAAGTGCGAGTACCCGAGGGAAAGGTTGAAAACTGAGAATTTCTGAATTGAAAACGTCGAACAAGATTGTTGTTTTCTACGAACAAAGTGTCCTGTCCTGCATATCCAAATGATTGTCTACCCATTAATGCTGGTAAGTTGAATTTTTGTAAGCCATTTCGAGCTTCAAATCCAATGAATTCCAATTTATTTTTATTTTTTGTATAAATAAGAATCTCTGGATAACCATCTGAGTTTAAATCACTTGTCTCGGCTTTTGAGGTATTTTCTAAACTTTTATTTCTACTTTCTCCAAGTATTTTTGTCCCTAATAAAGCAACTAATTTTACTCCCGATGAATCCCTAAAAAGTTGAAAAGTGTAAGCGTCTTTTTTCTGTTCAAAAAACATTTCATTTTGATTCATAATTTCTTCCATTTTAGGCGGAGCAACATTCAAAAAATTAGCTTTTTCAGTAGAGTCCTTTTGTGCTAACTGCTGCACTAAACTATCAGGAAGTGCAATATATTGATTATCTTCTGGACTTGCTTCTTGATTTTCAAACCAATATAAAGCACCAGCCAACGAGATGATAAAAAGCACTAAAATTGAAAAAAAAAGTTTTGATTTTTGCATTGAAAATGGGTTTTTTCTGGTTTCACGAAGATAACGAGTGAAAACGAAATTATTATTTAAAATTTTAGCTTTCCAAAAATGGTGATAAAATTTTCTTTTGTTGAAACAAAGACATTGCTTTAATTCTGTCATTTATTATTGGACTTGAAATATCTTTAAAATCTACTTCGTAAGTATTTCTTTGAAACGTAAAACTTCCACCATCATCTTTTATTCGTTTTGTTCCCGCTTTATACATTAGACCAATGATTCCATCTTTAATTTCTTGTTTAGAAACGTACACTAAAAATGAGGCAATATGCTGATTTTCAACTTGGTGAATACTTACGCAGAAATAATAATCTGTAATAACGGACACTCGTTGCATCTGATAAGCAGGGAGGTTTAAGACGTAATTTTCTCTAAAATTATTATTTTTCCGACTCATTGATTTTATATCAAACGATTTTGGTTGCCCATTGATTGGCAAATTCAACCTGTTCATGGCTAATTCCGATTTGAAAGAAAAAATCGTTTCTCATTTTTGCGGTTTTATACTTTGTAGTGTTTTAAAAACTTTAATATGTCTTATTTATTATAGTAATAAAAAGGAAAGCTATGACCGTTTACAGATTACATTTGACTCCCCAAGAACGCCTAACCCTTGAATCATGGGTTAAGAAAGATACCACCCAAAAAGTTCAACAGGCACAAATTCTATTGAATAGTG
>JAYVRF010000166.1:0-19113 GCA_043756925.1 Arcicella sp.
AATAACGTCTTAAAACACGCTCCACACACACAGGCAGTGGTTTTGACTGAAAATTGGGATAGACCGTACACCCGTGAAAAGGCAGTTTTTCCATTGCCATACACCAGAGAAAGCAAATTTTGGCCCACCGTTTCAAGAATTGATTCGGCTTATGGCGATAGAAATTTGGTTTGTAGTTGTGTTTCGATTGAGGAGTATGCGGCGGTTGCGGAATAGATTGATGTAATTTTAAATCGTTAATAATCAAACAGGTATAATTGACAATGTTTTTATAAGTTTGGCAAAAAAAGGCAGTAGATTACTGCCTTTTTTTTGTTTTTAAATTTACTGAAAAGGGAAAGTTTAATCAGCACTACGAAAAATCCATGAATACCCATTAGCATCTCCCAATTATTACTTATATTTGACTGAATAAAAATAACAAAAAATTATGAATCGTAGAGAAGCCGTACAACGAGTTGCCCTCATGATGGGCGGAGTCCTTGCAGCCCCTTTGATGGCGGGTGTGATGGGACAAATAACCAACACGGGTGGAAGTATCACCGTTTCCGTAGAGCAAGAAGCATTTTTAGCGGAAGTTGCCGATATTATTATTCCCACAACTGATACGCCTGGGGCAAAAGCCGCTGGTGTTGAAAAATTCATCGTGCGAGTCATGCGGGATTGTTATAAGAAAGAAGATCAAGAAAAATTTTATGGAGGATTGGCAAAATTGGATGTTGATAGTCAAGCGAAATTTAGTAAAGGTTTTGTAGGATTAGATCTCGCCCAGAAGAATGAAATGGTAAAATTATCAACCGTAAATGATAAACCTTTCTTCCAAAGAATGAAAGAATTGACCGTTGCAGGATATTTTACTTCTGAAATCGGAGCAACAAAAGCCCTAAATTATTTGCCAATTCCAGGGAAATTTCAAGGCTGTATTCCATTGAAACAAAACCAAAAAGCGTGGGCTTTATAACATCAAGAAAATGAACTTAAACATTGATGCCGTAAAGGCAATGACCTACGATGCCATCGTGATTGGCTCGGGTATATCAGGCGGTTTTGCTGCCAAAGAACTGACTGAAAAAGGGTTGCGAGTTTTGATGCTTGAAAAAGGCAAGCAACTTGACCACATCACGGGCTATGAAAATGCCATGAAAGACCCTTGGGAATCCAAATACAATGGTCGTTTAACGATTGAACAAAAGGAATCTCACCCAAAATTAGCCCGTGATTACCCGTACAATGAAATGACGGAAAAATACTGGATGAACGATTCTGATTCGTTATACAAAGAAGAAAAACGCTTCGATTGGTATCGTCCAAATATCGTGGGTGGAAAATCCATCATGTGGGGGCGGCAGTCGTATCGTTTGAGTGATATTGACTTTGAAGCCAATGCCAAAGACGGAATTGCGGTGGATTGGCCTATCCGTTATAAAGACGTTGCTCCTTGGTATTCTTACGTTGAGAAAATCGCAGGTATTTCGGGTGAAAAATTGGGGTTAGCTCAATTGCCCGATGGTGAGTTTTTGCCAGCTATGGAAATGTTTTGTGTGGAAAAAGAAGTGAAGCAAAGACTCGAGAAGAATTTCCCAGGTAGAAATATGACGATGGGAAGGGTTGCTAATCTTTCGGCGGCTCAAAAGGCACAGACCGATGTAGGGCGTGGAGCTTGTCAATATCGTAATAAATGTTCGTTAGGTTGTCCGTATGGAGCATATTTCAGTACACAATCTTGTACCTTGCCGTATGCCTCAAAAACGGGTAGATTGACCCTTAGACCTGATTCTGTGGTAACGGAAATCATGTATGATGAAAAAAAACAACGGGCTTCGGGCGTTAGAGTTCGGGATGCCGTGACGATGCAAGACCGTGAATATTTTGCTAAAATTATCTTCGTTTGTGGTAGTTCATTAGGTTCAACGGCTTTGATGTTAAACTCCGTTTCGAGTCGTTTTCCGAATGGTTTGGGAAATGATTCTGAGCAATTAGGACACAATTTGATGGATCATCACTTCCGCACGGGAGCATCGGGTATGTGGGAAGGAGATTTGGATAAATATTACTCAGGACGACGTGCGAACGGAATTTATGTTCCTCGTTACCGCAATATTGGCACCGATAAACGTGATTATTTGCGTGGATTTGGGTATCAAGGCGGTGGGAGTCGTCAGGGGTGGCAACGCAACGTGGCTGAATTGACTTTTGGAGCAGATTATAAGAATGAGATAACCAAACCAGGAGCGTGGACAATGGGATTAAGTGGTTTTGGTGAAACATTGCCTTACTACGAAAACCGCATGTATCTTCACAAAACCGAAAAAGATAAATGGGGAATGCCTTTGGTGGTTTTTGATGCAGAACTCAAAGAGAACGAAAAGAAAATGCGGGTGGATATGATGAACGATGCTAAAGAAATGTTAGAATCATCGGGAGTGAAAAATGTGAGAGCATATGACAACGGTTCGTACTTAGGCATGGCAATCCACGAAATGGGAACTGCTCGCATGGGACGTGACCCAAAGACCTCAGTCTTGAATGCTTACAACCAAGTACACGCCGTGAAAAACGTATTTATGACCGACGGAGCCTGTATGACCTCCGCCTCATGCGTGAACCCATCCCTAACTTACATGGCACTCACCGCCCGAGCCGCAGACTTTGCAGTGAAAGAGTTGAAGAAATTGAGTTTGTAAGGTTTTTTAGAATTAAAAAGCCCCTTGGATTCGGTTCTGAGGGGCTTTTTTTTGGGATGTTCCAAAAATTCATACGAAGTATTCATAAAGTAGAAATACGCAAAAAGAAACATTTTTCAAAAAAGAGGAGTTTAATATTTAATGGAAAAGATAACCAAAAATAAAAAGGAAGCTACACGTAACGGATTAAACCCCGAAGATTTTTACATGACCACAGAGGGATTTATGGTTTTTACCGAAGTCTATCACTTGAAGCGTGGTTATTGTTGTAAAAATGGCTGTCGGCATTGTCCTTATGGATTTCGGAAGGGGTGATTACCACTTTTTAAAGCCTGATCTTGGACGATGAATAAATGAGAATGGTTTTTTAGTAGAGCATTTTTCTTTTATATCTTTCCATTCTTTGATAAGAATTTCTACCATCTGCCAGTAAGTGTAACCATGTTTAGGCGGGGATATAAAGAAGATTCCAATTCCGTGCTTCTGGAAAAGATCTTTCTGAAGTTTTTTACGGTGGATATTTTTATCTTGTGTTATTACTACACCGTTCATTTTGCCAACTTGCGGAATCCATTCTTCATCTTTAACTCCTTTCCCATCATTTTTACCAAATACATCTTTTTTGCCAAATACATCTTTGATTGATAAAACTTCAAAGCCATCATCTAAGTTTTTTTCTAATATGTGTATTCCTCTTGCTAAAAAAGGGGATAAGTTTTCGTCAATAAAAATTTTCATCAAGCGGCTCTAAGGTGAAAATCAATAGCATCCTTCACCTGCTTTGATGTAAGTTCAAAAATATTGGCAATTACTTTCGGAGATTCTCCCGCACGATGGAGATCAAAAATTGTTTCCGTCAAAACATTTGTATTACCAACAACAGGCTGCCCAAATTGCCTTTGAGGGTCAATCACTATATTATGGTTTTTCCCAAGTGGGTAGAATCGTGTTGCCAATGAATTCAAATCAAAGTCAATATTTTTACAAAAAGGTTCTAAAACGTGTTTTATCGTAATTTGTAAGCCTTTATCGGCTTCAATAAGTTCTCCATTTTCATGATTAAAAAAAACATTTTTACTATCTGTCAGAATATTAGATTTAGCAAAAGGATATTTAGTTTGATATAAATCAGATAGAACTTCATGGGCTTTATTTATTTTAGCACTACTAACTCCATTAAGTCTTAATTGATAGAATGTGTAAAATTCAATTAAAGTATAGAAATTCGTAACTTGCTCTTTACCATCACCTTTACTAAATTTACCTCTTCCATTTTTCACAAATCTTTCATTCCAATATTCCTTCATCCAACGCCTAACTTTGGCAGTTGGAAGTCTCAGAATGGAAGCAATATCAGGAATTGTATAGATCCCTGTTCCAATATCAAATATTTCTTTATTATCGAAGGTCAATTTTGTTTATTTTAATTTTGTAAAAGTACAAATACGGTACCAATCTAACGAAAAATATTAGAACTATATCCACGAATTCAAAAAATTAAGATTTCAGTTTGATAACATAAAGCAAAAGGCAAAAAATCTCAATTCGTTTATTGAATTGAGATTTTTCAAAATAAAATTTATTTAGTCTCTACTTCAAAAACTCATAAATCCCAGCAACACCTTGTCCTCCACCTACACAGGCGGAAACCATGCCGTATTTCTGATTTCTGCGACGCATTTCGTTGAATAATTGAACGGATAATTTCGCTCCAGAACAACCCAGCGGATGTCCTAATGCAATTGCACCTCCATTCATATTGATTTTTGAACGGTCTAAATCCAATTCTTTAATAACCGCCAACGACTGTGCCGCAAAGGCTTCATTCAATTCTATTTGATCAATATCGCCGATTTTTAACCCTGCTCTTTTCAAGGCTAATGGAATAGCGGCAACGGGTCCAATTCCCATGATGCGTGGCTCTACGCCTGCGGTTGTGTAGGTAATCATACGGGCAATTGGTTCAAGATTTAATTCTTTTACCATCGATTCCGACATCACCATGACGAAAGATGCACCATCAGAAGTTTGTGATGAATTTCCTGCCGTTACGCTCCCTCCTGCCGCAAATACGGGTTTTAGATTCGTTAAGACTTGCAAAGTTGTTCCTGCTCTTGGACCTTCGTCGGTATCAACGATTGATTCACGGGTCTTTTTCTTTCCTGTATTTACATCAAAATACGTTTCTTTAACGGTTATTGGCACAATTTCATCCTTGAAAAGTCCAGCGGCTTGGGCGGCTAATGCCTTTGTATGCGATGCTACGGCAAATTCATCTTGCTCTTCACGAGTAATTTTAAACTGTTCCGAAACTTGTTCAGCCGTCAAACCCATGCCGATATAATAATCAGGATTTTTCTGAGCGATGTCAAAATTCAATGCCATTTTGTAACCCGTTGTCGGAACTAATGACATAGATTCTGCCCCACCCGCAATAATACAATCAGCGATTCCTGCGTGAATTTTTGCCGATGCCAAAGCAATTGCCTCCAAACCAGAACCGCAATAACGGTTGATGGTAAAACCTGGAACATTTTTGGGCAATGACAAAAGGGCGATGTATCTCGCAATTTGCATTCCCTGTTCCGCTTCTGGAACGGCATTTCCCACAATAAGATCATCAACTCGAGTGGGATCTAAAGCAGGAATTTGTGCGATAAGATGTTTGATAACTTCGGCTGCCAAATCATCTGGTCTTGTAAAACGGAAAACACCTCTTGGGGCTTTTCCAACGGCGGTACGGTAACCCGCTACTATGTATGCGTTCATGTGTATTTTCTTTTAAAATGATTATAAATGGCTTTCCTTACTGTCATTGTGAGGCATTCGCTGTCTTGTCATTGCGAGGAACGAAGCAATCTGTTTTTGCTTACGAGCATAATGTCATTGTGAGGAACGAAGCAATCTGTTTTTGCTTATGAGCATAATGTCATTGTGAGGAACGAAGCAATCTGTTAGCTTGTTAGCAGAAGCCTTCAAACTTAGTTTTGTTCTTTCCAATCTTCTCGCATCAATCGTAAGGATTGCTTCGTGCCTCGCAATGACAACACAAAGAACTCGCAATAACAAAGTTATCGAAGTTCGCAATGATAAGAAATGTAGTTTTGAAACTTACGCCCAGCTTTTCAACAAATCCTCATACAAATCTTTACAATCAGGATTTAACGAAATAACTAAATCCACCTTGTTATCCCTCGAACCTCCTTTTAGTTGTTTCTCTCTTGCAATAGCATCTTGAATAAATTGATAATTTTCGTAATAAACCAATTTATCTACGTTGTATCGTGCCGTGAAACTTTTTTTATCAACAGGATTTTTATGTTCCCCAACTCTACGAATAATATCATTTGTTACGCCTACATACAAAACCGTATTGTTCTGATTTGTAAGGATATAGACGTAATACTGATGATATTTCATTTTGTTTTAGTTTTAAAAAGTATGAATGGGTTGTCATTGCGAGGTACGAAGCAATCTGTTAGCTTATGGGCAAAGGTCTGTGAACTCAGTTTCGTTCAAACTCTTTTGCATCAATCATAAAGATTGCTTTGTGCCTCGCAATGACAAACTAATAACTCTTTTGCATCAATCGTAAAGATTGCTTCGTGTCTCGCAATGACAAATTAATAACTTTCTTGCATCAATCGTAAAGATTGCTTCGTGCCTCGCAATGACAAACTAATCACTCTTTTGCATCAATCGTAAAGATTACTTCGTGCCTCGCAATGACAAATTAGTAACTTTCTTGCATCAATCGTAAAGATTGCTTCGTGCCTCGCAATGACAAACTAATAACCCTCTTACATCAATCATAAAGATTGCTTCGTGCCTCGCAATGACAAATTATCTCGCAATGACAGCCAAATTGATTAATTCCTCGGTGGTTTCCCGCCATTCAATAGCCCCTGCAAACGTTCTAAGGTCTTTTTCTCTCCGCAAAGTGAAAGGAATGCTTCTCTTTCTAAATCCAACAGATATTGTTCAGTTACGTTTTGGGCGTAACTCAAATCACCGCCTGAGATAACATAGGCTAATTTATCCGCAATTTTTGCATCATGTTCTGAAATATAGCGTCCCATTTTCATACCTTGAACGCCCGCTCTGAAAAGGGCAATTCCAGCTTTGCCTTGTACACGAATATCAGTGCGTTGTTTTGGTTGCGTATAACCTGCTTCTGCTAATTCAATGGCGGCTTGTTTGGCATCGGCAATTAATCTTGCACGACTTACCACAATTTCATCTCCACGACGTAAGTAATTCATTTCCAAAGCTTCTTGTGCCGATGTACTTACTTTTGCGGTGGCAATGTTCATAAATGCAGCTTGCAAAGTATTCAATTCTGGATCGCCTGTTGCGTATAAATCTGAACAACGAAGAGCCATTTCTTTGGTACCTCCGCCCGCAGGAATTAAGCCAACGCCCACTTCTACGAGTCCCATATAGGTTTCAGCCGTTGCCACTACTCGGTCAGCGTGCAAGGAAATTTCGCAACCACCACCCAATGCCAAGGTATGTGGAGCAACTACCACTGGAATTGACGAGTACCGTACACGCATCATTGTTTGTTGGAACTGAGCAATCATCATGTTTATTTCATCGAATTCTTGCTCGATAGCGTACATGAATAACATCGCCAAATTTGCTCCCGCCGAGAATGCTTCGGTGCTGTCATTTCCGATTACTAAACCTCTAAAATCCTTCTCGGCTAAGGATATTCCCTTCTGTACGCCTTCAATAACGCCCGCCCCAAAAGTGTTCATTTTTGAACGAAATTCTAAGCCCACAATACCTTCGCCTAAATCATAAACGGTACTTTCGCCATTTTTCCAAACGACATTACCCGACAAATTTTCAAGAATAATGAATGATTCTGTTCCTGGAATTATCTTGTAGCTTTTGCTTGGAATATCATAATACAAACGTCTTCCATTTTCACTTTTATAGAACGTTTTTGCTCCCGAAGCCAACATTTCATTAACCCATTCAGCAGGTTTCATGCCTTCAGTTACCATCAATTCGATCCCTTTTTCTATTCCGATGGCATCCCAAGTGGCAAACAAGCCCATTTCCCAACCAAAACCTGCACAAATAGCAGCATCAATTCGGTATAATTCGTCAGAAATTTCGGGGATTCTAAAAGTTACGTATCTGAAACCATCTAAAATCGTTTTTCTATAAAATTCTCCTGCCTTAGTTTTATCGGCTAATAATACGGCAAAACGGTCTTTCAGGGCTAAGTTTTTTGTCTTTTCAAAAACCTCAAATTTTACTTTTTGAGAAGGTTCGTATTCAAAAGTCTTTAGGTTTAAGGCTAAAATCTCCGATTTACCGCCCGCTCCTTTTATTTTCTTGTAAAAACCTTGCCCCGTTTTATCACCCAACCATTTATTTTCCTGCAATTTTTTCATCATTTCAGGAAGTACAAAAGTATCTTTCGACTCATCGTTGGTCAATCCTGCGTAAAGGTTATTCGATACGTTGATAGTTGTATCTAAACCCACAACGTCCGACAAACGGAAGGTTCCAGATTTCGGGCGACCAACCACTACGGAGGTTAATTTATCCACTTCTTCCACCGTCAAACCCAATTCTTCGACCACTTTTATGGTTTTCATCATTGAATAAATTCCCACACGGTTGGCAATAAATGCAGGCGTGTCTTTACATAAAACGGTCGTTTTTCCTAAGAAACGGTCGCCGTAGTGCATTAAGAAATCTGTAACCGCAGGGTCAGTCACAGGCGTTGGGATGATTTCCAACAACTTCAAATATCTCGGAGGATTAAAAAAATGGCTTCCACAGAAATGCTTCTGAAAGTCCTCAGAACGTCCTTCTGCCATCAAATGAATGGGGATTCCAGATGTGTTAGAGGTTACCAAAGTTCCCATTTTACGCAAAGTATCCACTTTTTCGTAAAGTGATTGTTTGATGGCGAGATTCTCCACGATTACCTCAATCACCCAATCATAACTTTTAATTTCGGCGAGATTATCGTCAAAATTTCCCAATTTAACACGGTTCGCAAACGAAGACGAATACAGTGCCGCAGGGTTAGATTTGAGGGTATTTTGGAATGCTTCGTTCACAATACGATTACGCACCGCAGGATGTTCGGTGGTGAATCCTTTGGCTTTTTCGGCATCGTTGGGTTCTCTCGGAACGATGTCCAAAAGCAAGACTTCCACGCCAATATTAGCAAAATGGCAAGCAATGCGGCTTCCCATAATTCCTGAGCCAAGTACGGCTACTTTTCTAATTGAACGGTTCATTATTTTTTTTCAGTTATCAGTAAACAATTATCAGTAAACATTTGAGAAAATACAATGTCTAATAACCAGAAAATAGCTGATTATAGAAATTGATAACTATTTATTGTTTACTGATAACTGTAATACTGTAAAGTTAGTATTTTTTTAAAATTGTATGCTTGCATAACATTTTATTTTTTGTAATTACATTCAAAATTTAATTCCCCTGTCAGTGGTAAAAGTTTATAACGAACGAATGATTTTAATTAAACGTTAAATAAGTATATAACTCCCACAAACATAAAAACACAATGACCCAAACATTCAACATATCAGGCATGACTTGTGAAGCCTGTGAATATAAAATACAACACGTATTATCTCAGATTCCAAACGTTAGTTCAGTAATTGCAAAACATTCCAATAATTTAGTAATAATTAAAAGTTTAGAAAAAATAGACAAAAATGTAATTACTGAAATTTTAAAACCACATTCAAAATATGCTTTGATTCATAAATCTGATTTAACAGTTGAGGTAGGTAATTCTCTGTCTGAAATATCATCAAATCAATATTATCCCTTATTTTTAATCGCAGGATTTATTACTTTGGTAGCATTTTTGACTTCTTTTCAACAAGGAATATACATTGCAGAAAATTTTGAGATTAAAATGTTCTTGCATAATTTCATGACGGGCTTTTTTTTAGTCTTTTCATTTTTTAAATTATTAGATGTAAAAGCCTTTGCCGAAAGTTTTCAGATGTATGATTTATTGGCAACAAAATTGCCAGTTTATGGAAAAATTTATCCTTTCATTGAATTAAGTTTAGGAATACTTTGTCTCATCCATTTTCAGCTTTATTACGTATATTTTGCGGATATTATCATCATGGGATTTGGAGTATTGGGCGTAATTAAAAGTGTATTAGATAAACGAAAAATCAGATGTGCGTGTTTAGGAAGTGTATTTAATTTGCCGATGAGCACCATAACTATCATAGAAAATTCGTTAATGGTTTTGATAGGAATAATTTTGTTAAATTTTCAATAAAGTAGAACAGGTTTTCAACTGAGACGCACAGTCCTGTTAAAAATGTCATTACAGACAGGAGACTGTAAGTCTCGAAATCTGTCTTACTTGAATCAATCACTTAAAATAAATTACCATGAAAAAGAACATTTTTTTATTTATCTTTTTATTCGTTTCAGCCATCGCTTTTGCTGATAAACCAAAAACAGAAACAATAAAAATTAAATCATCTGCCATTTGTGAGCAATGTAAAGAAACCATTGAGAAAAAGTTGGCATTCACGAAAGGCGTTGTAGAATCTAACGTTGATATTGATAGCAAAGACAAAATTATAACCGTTATTTTTAATCCAAAGAAAACAACAGCAGATAAAATCAGAAAGTCAATTGCGGAAGTTGGTTATGATGCGGATGGCGTTTTGGCAGTACCAGCGGGATATGAAAAATTGGCTGATTGCTGCAAGAAGGGTGGAATGCGAGAGTAGCTAAGGGAAAACGGAAAAAAGGAGAAAGGAAGGAATGGAAAGAAGGGGTAAAAATATCCTGCCTTCTCCGTTCTACCCTTTCTCCCCTTCCCCCTTTCAAGCGAGCATTCCTAAAAGTGAAGCCACTTTATCTTTTAAGTCTTTTCTATCTACAATAAAATCAAGAAAACCGTGTTCAAGTACGAATTCGGCACTTTGGAAGCCTTTTGGAAGGTCTTTTCCAATGGTTTCACGGATTACTCTTGGTCCTGCAAAACCAATTAATGCTCCTGGTTCAGAGATGTTGAAATCACCAAGCATGGCATAAGAGGCAGTTACGCCGCCCGTTGTCGGGTCGGTCAAAAGTGAAATATACGGGATTCCAGCCTCTGCCAATAATGCCAATCTTGCCGAAGTCTTCGCCATTTGCATCAATGAAAAACCCGCCTCCATCATCCTTGCTCCACCCGATTTTGAAATCATCATGAACGGGATTTTGTGTTCCAAAGCATAATCAATTCCTCTGGCAATCTTTTCACCCACCACTGAACCCATCGAACCCCCAATGAACGAAAAGTCCATGGCTGAAATCACAATATCAGCTCCTTGCATCTTTCCATAAGCTGTTCTGACTGCATCTTTCAAGCCCGTTTTTTTCTCAGTTGCTTTAATTCTATCGGGATAATTTTTGGTATCTACAAAATTCAAAGGGTCGCCTGACGACAACATCGCATCTAATTCTGTATATCTTGTTTGGTCAAAAAGTAACTCAAAATATTCTTGAGAACCTATTTTTTCATGATAATTACAACTTGAACAAGTGTGAGCCAACAAACGATGTTCACGAGTGTGCATCGCTTTTTTGCATGACGGACACTGATACCAAAGTCCATCAGGAGCTTCACGTTTTGATTCTGTGGGGGTCAAAATACCCTTATCTTTTCTGGTAAACCAAGACATATTCTTTCAATTAGTAATTAGTAATTAACAGTTATCAGTTAATCATAATCAGATTTTTTATTAGAAAATTTAGTAAAAAAGTGTTGCAAAGATACGTAAAAAAGCGAAAGGCTTTCTCTAAAATTTGAGAAAGCCTTTCGCTTTTTGATAAACAAGTCAATTTTGATTTGATTAAAATAACGCTCCTTTTATCGTAATGCTTGGCGTACCATTACTTTTCAAAACTGCGATTCTGGTTTCGATTGGGTCATAATCAAAGGTAAAAGTATTATTTTCTAAAATATCAGTGAGTGGTTTTATGCCTGCAAGAACAATTCCACTGGCACCAAGCGTCAATTGTCCACCTGCAAAGGTGGCATTTTGATACGATTTTCCAAAAATAAGATTTCCTTTGGCATCAAGAGATGGCTTAAAATATAAAACTGATGAGCCTATGAAAACGGGGGTACCGTCTGGGTTTGTTCTTGTATAATCAACCACCAAAACAAAATCCCCTGTATTGGTCAAATATTGCAAATATACATCTCCTATTACTCGTGCGGGAGCAACCGTGGATAAAGCAATGACATTACTCTTAATTTTAGCGTAAAGTGCTTTGTACTCAGCGCTTTGCGATGGAATCGTTGGGTTCATGTAGAAACCCTCAAAAATTGAACCGAGTGCGTAATAAAATGGTAAACCAGGTTTTGATGATTGTACAAAATTGATTCGTCGTCCTCCTGAATTAATGTAATAAATTTTCAAAACACCATCCCACAACATTTCTTGAAATGATATTCCGTACAACGTGATGGGAGTTTTTAATTGCAGTCCTGTTACAGTGGTTACAAATTGAGAACTTGTTATATCAATATCTCCCGTTTTACTATTAATGGAATATAATGAAACAGTTTTTGCCCCAAAATCCAAGTTAACGTCCGTCTTTTCTCCCGTTGGAAAAACTAAGGTTAAAAATTTATCCGTATTTAAATACCCGAGCGTACTGTTAAAAATATTCCCTAAACCCCCTTTTGCCAATAAATCTGATTCTATCTTGGTAATTTTCGTCAGAATCATCTGGGTTTTATTGATTGTTCCAATTAGTGTAATTTTATTATCCGTTGACGTATCAAAAGTTAATTCTAAGTCAGCCGATTGTCCCGTTCCACCATTATAATCTGGATTTACTAATTCGTGAAGATAAGAGTAGGAATCAAAAACCAATGCTGGTTTTTGAAGCGTTTTCACTTGATAGGTTGTCTCGAAAGACTTGTCGTAACCATTGACAAAGTATGAACCACCACCGCCACTATAATTTCTATTATCAATATCGGAATACATAACGACTTTTCCGTTGGCATCAAATTTAAGGTAGAAACTATATCCACCCGTTTTTCCACCGTCAGGATAATATTCTCCTCTCCAACCGTTTTCTGCTCCTACCAATTGCTTTTTATATCCGTCCAAAATGGTGGTTACTCTTTTGTTGGCTGATTCTTCAAATAATGGTACTACTTCGCTTTTGTTACAAGACAACATCACAAATAGAAACATTGTAAGATATATAAAATTCTTTTTCATAATTTTGTTATTTTGTAAAGTTGATGATTGCGGTCTGCGTTCTGGCTTGCAACGATTTAAAGTCAATGTTATAGGTTTTCTTCATGTAATCCACCACAATCTGCTCTTTTTGACGAAGTGCTGCTTTTGCAACAGCACTGGGATTTTTGTTTACCATTGCATCAAAGCCTGTTTTCCCTTCCACTAACATGGTTGCCAATATCTCAACAAAATCTTCGTCTGGTCCACTCATTGAATAGGGAGTAATATATCCCAAAGATAAAGCCTGAGCATCTGAAACATTATACCAATTTGAGGTGTAGCTCCCTGGCGTAATTTGCTTGAAAGGCAATGGATACGCAATATTTTGGTGTAAAATATGCCCAAATTCGTGATGAATCGTATGCAACATTCTTTTCACCCCTGCTACATCTTTCTTGTTAAATTCATTGATTTCATAGAGCGTAACTTTGCGTCCGCCCTCGGCAGTACCCAAAACAACTGTTCCATTGTTGTTCCAATTGAGACTTCCTACTAAAACATATTGCTTTGGACAGAATTTTTTGATAAAATCCGTTCCTGCTTCTGCTTCATAAGGGTCAATCCAGATGGCTTTTACTGCCTCCATGGTGGGTTGAACCTTTGATACTAACGGTGGTACCAAAGTTTTATTTAAGGGTATTTCGTAAGGATCCCAACGGTATTTTACTTCGATGTTGTAAGGCTTTGTGAAGGTTTGTTCTAACCAAGTGTCAATGGGTTGTTTCACCCAAGTATCTCCGCCAAGTCCATCCACTTTTGGACTCACGTCTTCTATTTTACTGCTACAAGCAATAAACAGGCTCAATGTTAGAGCTAAAACTGATATATTTAAAAATATTTTTTTCATTCTTTTAGTAATTAGAAGACTGTGATTGGTGAATAGATGATTACCAATTACAACGCTCGTTAAAACAAATATTTAATTAATGATTGAAAATATTTTGATGAAATACTATTCACCAATCACTAAATTAAAATTATCTTGGATTTAAAGGCATTCCAGATAAAACTGACTCTTGCGGAATCTGTAACACTTTTCTTTTATCATCTGCGGTGAGCGTTTGCTTGGTTCCACTTAAATTGTTGTGCGTTACGGGTATTTTATAACGCAATATATCAAACCAACGCATTCCTTCGTGCATAAACTCTCTCCTTCTATAATCAAGAATGGTTTGCAGTAATGCTCCACCAGAATTTGTTGTACTATAAAAAGCATTATTTTTCGCAATTGTTAAGGTGTGTAATGCAGGGTTATAGGTAGCAATTCTCAGACTTAAAAAAGTGTTTAAATCTGCTAAACAACTTGTGCCATCACCTTTATATAAATATGCCTCTGCACGGTTAAACAATACTTCTTCCGTTGTGAAAAGTGGGTTCATGTTATACCCATTTCCGATATTCGCAGAAGGGTTAACTCTCACAAAAAGTTCATTATATTTTGGAATATAAACGCCATTCTCGCCACCAAAAAGTGAATAAGCAAAATTGCCTCCTGCTGGATTTGTGCCAAAATATAAGGTTCTGGCAGTGTTGATATTTAATCCATAACGCAATCCTGCTGCCCAGTATCTCCCCCAATACGAACTCGTTTCGGCTAATAATAAATTAGATTTTTCAGTTGCCTGGCTATATTCTGTACTGATGATTGTGAAACTTTTCTGAGCATAATTGGTATTCCAATTTCTCATGTTGATGGTAAACCCAGCCGTTCCTGCCACCTTATTGGCATATAGAATTACTTTATCGTAATCTTTTTTGTACAAATAAAATCTTGAAGCAAAAGCATTGGCAGCGTTTGTATTGAAATGATAAGCTGGGACTTTATAAACTTGGTCGCTGATAAGTGGCAAGCCTGCCAATAAATCAGTTTCTATCATATCATACACTGATTTTACAGTTCCACGGCTGTATTGTTTAATGACAACCTTCTCTGGTTCAGTTACATACGGAATTCCTAAGTCTGAGGTTGCGGTGGTACCATCATAAAATTTAGCGAATAAATTTACTAACATAAAATGAGCGTAAGCTCTGGCAACCAAGGCTTCTCCTTTCTGCGGATTCAAACTTGGTTTATCTCCTAAAAGTTTGATGGATTCCAGAGCTTGATTAGCAGCAGCAATGGCGGTATAACAAGATGCCCAATAATTCTGGGGTGAATCGGTATCAATCTGCAACACATCTTGCCAAAAATAGGGCTTAGAATATATCTGGCTCGGCGTTGAATTGTTGTAATTATCTTCAACATTATCCGACATCAATTCGCAAAAAGCGTGGTAACTGCCCGTTGGATAGGCACCGACCAGTACTTCCGAAATTTTTTCGGGCGTGTCAATATCCGTTCGGTTATCTGGAATGGTATCCAAATAATTATCACAGCCTGATAAAGTAAACAAACTGAATGCACCTATATATATGATGAATTTCTTCATATGATTATTATTATTTGTGAGCTTTTTAAACTAATAAAAAGAAGGTAACAAGTAATTAATTGTCAATGATTTACATTTTAATTATTACTTATCATCTATTAATTATTAACTAAACTTATAGACTTGCTTTTAATGAAAATGATATTTGTTGCGGAATTGGTAAAGCAACTCCACCCGACCCAAAGAATTCAGGGTCTTGTCCTAACAATCTTTTATCGGAGTATAATAGTAATAAATTGGTAGCGGATACTTTGGCAGATAAACCTTTGAATCCAATTTTAGTAGCCCACAATACTGGCAAAGCATATCCCAAAGCAATATTTTTTAACCTAACAAAATCTCCATTGACTACTCTTACGGTAGAATAATTGTAAGATGTATATGGAAATTCTCCTCCCGTTAATAGCGAATTTGTTCTTCGGTCAATTATGGAAGGAATATTTGTAATACTCTCATCGCCAGGCAGTAACCACCTATTTGTTAATTCCCTTGGGGAAGAAGCCAAATCCGTGTAAGATTCACTAAATTTAGGGTCAAGTCTAATTTTATTGCCCCCTTGAAATGATACGAAAATATTGAAATCCCAATTTTTATATTTAAAACTATTTGAAAATCCACCAAACATGGTTGGGTCAACTGAACCTTCATATTTTAAATATTGCACCTCTTGGCTTTGATTATCAATAATTGTTCCTTTTTCACCCGTTTCTGTAGTGAAAGTAGGAATTCCCTCACTGTTCAAGCCTCTAAAATCATTTGAAAATAAACCTCTTACGGCGTATCCTTGTTGTGAACCGCCTTCTTGTTTTGTTAAGTCATAAATCAGCGGAAGACTTTTTAAATTAGTAATTTCTGTTTTGTTATACCCAAAATTGAAACTACTTTTCCATTGAAAACTCTTATAACTAATCACCGTTCCAGCCAAACCAATATCAACCCCTTGTGATTTCATATCGGCATAATTTGCACTTTTAAACAGCTCTCCACCCACGCCAGAAGTTTTTATTCTCCCGATTAAATCAAAACCGTTTCTTCTGTAAGCGTCCACGATGATGCTCAATCTATTGTTCCATAAACCTAAATCAAAGCCTACATTGGTTTCAAACTGTTTCTCCCAAGTCAGATTAGAATTTTCAAGATTCTCAATAATAATTCGAGATTCTTTTTCAGATAAATAGGGTCTCGTTGTGGTTTGATTTTTGAAAATTGCGGTTGAGTTTTGAGCGTTTCCGATGCTGGCAGTTAGTCCATAAGTTCCTCTCAATGAAAGACGACTAATCAAATTGTTATCTATCAAAAAAGGTTCTTCTTTTGCATTCCATGAACCACTAACATTCCAAGTTGGTAAATAACGGGCAGAAGTTGCACGTCCCAATTGGTTTGAACCGTCAATTCGTCCTGTTACATTGACCGTGTATTTGTTTTTGTACGAATAATTGGCGTTTGAAAAGAAGGCAATAAAACGATCTCTTTGATTTTCAACTCCGTAATAGTTAAAGTTATAGTCCAAGCCTTGTTTTATAATTCTGTAATCAGTAAAAGGAATGCCACCTTTATCAAACTGATAGCCAAATCCATTAAAAAAGGACTCTTGACGATTAGCAAACCTAATTTCCTGACCAAGCAACACATTGACATTATGAATTTCGCTAAATGTCTTGTTAAAATTTAGCTGATGTCTCGCATAATAATTCACCAATCTGTCCTCATTTTGCTTATAAATACCACCCTGTGGCAATACAACCACTGGTTCAGCTTCTGGATTGTCGGGGTCTCTGTATAAATATTTATTGGCTTGTCGGATAATATTACTTTCGGCTGCTCTGTAAGCATTGGCTTGATTGGAAGTTTCAAACGTTTTGTTTTCTCGGTTCGAGTTCACATAACGCATCGTTCCTAAAACATTATAAGTCAGATTTTTATTGAATTTATATTCCGATTCTAATTGTAATTTTAAATCTAACTGATTTAATTCTAAGAAGTTAGATTGTGTTTCTTTAATGATATTGAAAGGAGCAAAATCTCTTTTAAAATATTCCAAATTTCCATTTTCATCATAAGCCGTCAAGGCTCTGCTCGTGTTCAAAGCATAACTGAATGGATTAATATCAAAGTCTCTATCGTATTTTCCTTGATACGCATTATTTACTCTATCCTGAGACCCAGGGGCTTTTTGCTCTCTAATTGACCCAACCGTTGTGAAACCCAAAGAAAATTTATTACTCAATTTGAAGTTGGCTCTCATGTTGGCGGTATAGCGTCTGACTTTATCGGCAATTGACCAACCACTATCATCGTAAACCGAAGTTGAGAAGTAATATTGAGCCGCCTCAGTTCCCGCATTAATGCTCAAAGAATGTTCTTGGGTAAGCGAATTTCTGAATAACAATTTAAACCAATCGGTATTCACACCAGCATATCTTTGCAGATAATTTGACTTTGCCTCCTGCGTATTTTCTAAGCCAAATTTTTTCGTAACGGGGTCATACGTATTAATTAGGTCATACATTTTACCGTAAATACCTGAATTTGCTCTTCGGGAAACATCGCTCAACGTCAGCCAACCTTTTCTTTCCAATTCAGAATAAATACCCATCTGTTCGTTGGAATTCATGATGTTATAACTATTGTAAGTGGGGCGAAGGGTGACGGCGAAGTTACTTGAGTAATTAACGGTTGGAGCCTGTACCCGTCCTCTTTTGGTTGTAATTACTACCACACCATTCATGGCTCTTGCTCCATAAAGGGCAGTTGCGGAGGCATCTTTCAAGATTTGGAAGGATTCAATATCATCTGAATTCAAACCTGCAACGGCAGAACCCAAAAGGGTGTTAGCATTTCCAGAAGATAAATCATCGTTTGAAATATTCACGACATCTTCTAAAACAACGCCGTCAATTACCCACAAAGGTTTGTTTTCACCCGTGATTGAAGTTGCCCCACGAATCCTAATTTTTGGAGCAGTTCCGAATGTACCCGAAACGTTCTGCACAGAAACCCCTGCGGCACGTCCTTCAAGCATACGCCCAACGTCAATCGTACCAGCGAGTTTCACATCATCGGCCTTTAATTTAACAGCCGCCCCCGTGAAATTAGCACGGTCAATTTTCTGATAACCTGTGAAAACTACCTCATCTAAGATTTTATTGTCAGTTTCTAAGGATACATTGATTCTTGATTGATTGTTTACGACAACTTCCTTTGTTGTGAAACCAATCGCTGAAAAGACGAGAGTAGCACCATCTTTTACTTTGATAGAATAGTCACCATTTGCATTAGCGGCAACGCCATTTTTAGTTCCTTTCTCTCTGACTGCCACCCCAGGAATACCTGCACTTAGATCAGCGGCATCGGAGATTTTACCTGAAACGGTTGTCTCTATTACAGCAATTACGTTATTTGTGGTTTTAGCATAAGAATAATTTGTGAACATAGCCAAACAAATTATTAAGGGACTCAGCCATTTCATGTACAACAAGGTAATGTTTTTCTTCATAATGATTGATGATTGTAAAGCAAAAAAGAATGGGTTTCCTTACTTACGATTTTTTACTATATTAAAGACGAATATATTAAAAAATGTTTGAATTATGGTGATTCTGTTTGTTTTAAGATTTTCAGAATTTTATTTGGGTAATTTCTTGAAAGTATCTTTAAAATTTGTCATTTCATTAATAACGCAAAGAGCCTTCTTGAATTTCAAGAAGGCTCTGAAAT
>JAYVRF010000167.1:0-19030 GCA_043756925.1 Arcicella sp.
ATAATAACACAACGGGAATTTGGACGATTGGAAGTTTAACAAAAGGTTCAAATAAACTTTTATTGATTCAAGTAACCTTGGGTCAGAAAGGTTCAGTGGTTAATGTTGCAACCATTTCAGGAACGAATGAAGACCCAACTAAATTAGCCAATAATACTTCAACGGTTACGATTAAGGTAGTTGATATTGCTGATTTAAGTTTAACGAAAACGGTTAATAAATCAGTAGTAAATACTGGCGATGAGATTGAATACACCATTACTGTATTGAACTCAGGACCAAACACAGCGACTAATGTTGAAATAAAAGATAAGTTACCAGTAGGATTATCTTACGTTAGTTCATCAACGTTGACTGAAAGTGCAGGTGTATTGACGGGAATAGCGGCAAGTATTGCCAAAGGTGCATCGGCAACATTTACTTTCAAAGCAAAAGTGGCGATGGCGGGTAAAATTACCAATTCAGCCGAGGTTACTAAATCAGATCAAAAAGACCCAGATTCAACACCAGGCAATGCTTCGACAAAACCTGATGAGGATGATGATGATAATGTAGATATTAATTCAACATTCATTTGTAATATCCCAAAACCAACGATTGCTTGTGGATGTACTCAAAAAACCATTTGTTTGGGAGGCGAGACAACATTGACTGCGACAGGTTGTTTAGGTTCATCATTTGTGTGGAGTAATGGTGAAACAACAAGTAGCATCACTGTAAGTCCTAAGACAAATCAAACCTATACGGTTTTCTGTAAAAAAGATGATTGTAAGAGCGAATCTTCAAATGCAGTGGAAGTGAAAGTTGTAACGGTAGATTCACCATTGTTAGCGGCATCACCAAGCAAGATTTGTGAAGGAGAATCTACTACTTTAACAGCCTCGGGTTGTGGAGGAGTGGTTGAATGGCAAACTTCACCAAAACAAACGGGTCCATCAATCACGGTGAAACCAACTGTTTCGGAAACATACAAAGCAGTTTGCAAGGAATTTGAATGTGTGAGTGCAATGGCTTCGGTTGATGTAATGGTAACCCCAAAACCACAAGCCCCAGTAATCGTTTGTGAAAAAGGTGAAATTTGTCCAGGTGAAACCATCACGATGACAGCGATGAATTGTAATGGTCAAGTAAAATGGAGTACAGGTCAGGAAACTACTACAATTACGGTATTCCCAAAAATCTCTTCAACTTACACCGTTACTTGTTCAGAAAAAGGTTGTACGAGTGATGATTCAAAACCATTTGTCTTGACGGTGAAACCAGTTATTGTACCAATTATCAAAACAACAGATTTAATTGTTTGTACGGGTGGAACGGCAACGCTAACAGCAGAAGGATGTACTGGAAAAGTGACTTGGTATTATGATGGAAAAACCTCAACAGGAGCAACCATCATTGTTAAGCCAATTGCAACAACAATCTATTACGCAACTTGTAGCACAATCGCTTGTATTTCGGATAAATCATTACCTGTGACGGTTCAAGTTGTGAATCCTTCACCACCAATTGTGAGTTCAGGAACTTCAACAATTTGTGCGGGTTCAACGGTTGAATTAACGGCAACTGGTTGTGAAACGGGTACGGTAACTTGGTCGGATGGACAGAAAGGTGCGGTTTTGACGGTGAAACCACCAGTTTCAACTTCATATACAGCAACTTGTTCAATCGGTAGTTGTGTGAGTGCAACTTCATTAAAGAGAAATATAACGGTAACGGATTTTGCTAAACCAACTATTACAGCTAATAAATTGGAAATATGTGCTGGTAATTCAGTAACAATAACTGCCAACGGATGTAATGGAATAGTAAAATGGTCGGATAATGTAACTGGTTCACCAAGAACCGTAACACCAACGGCTGACGTAAAATATACAGCAACTTGTGAATCAGCGACCTGTAAGTCAGATGTTTCAAATGAGTTAGCGATTAAAGTAAACGTAGCGGGTCAAGCACCAGTAATTTCATGTCCTAAAACTGAAATTTGTGCGGGAGAAAGTATCACATTATCTGCAACAGGATGTACTGGAACGGTTAAATGGTCAGATGGAAGCACAGGAACTACGGTTACTGTAAGACCAACAACGACAACGACTTATTCAGCAACTTGTTTGACTAATACTTGCGAGAGTCCTAAATCAAACGAGAAAACAATCACGGTCAATCCAGCGGTTGTGCTGAATCTGACAGCTTCGGCAAGTAGTCCAAGAATTTGTGCAGGTGGTGAAACGACATTGACCTTAGCAGGATGTACTGGAACAATCACGTGGACAGGCGGTTTGACTACTGCAAGTATAAAAGTTAAGCCCACTGAAACTACGAATTACACAGCCACTTGTTTAGGTGTAGCTTGTGCAACGGATGCTTTGGCAACGGTGAAAGTAACCGTATTACCAGGAGCAACAATGCCAAATATTACACCAACCAACACCCAAATTTGTGCGGGTGCGGAGGTAATATTAACGGCTAATAATTGTAACGGTGCTTTGTTATGGAGCAGCGGACAAATAACGGCAAGCATCACGGTTAAACCAGCAGTAACAACAATCTACTCAGTAAAATGTACGGTTGATGGTTGTGGAGAAGCGAAAACATCTGAACCTGTAACGGTGAAAGTTGGAACGCCAAATGCACCAACTGTAACATCAGTACCACCGAGTGTTTGTGCGGGAGGTTCAGTTGTATTAACAGCAATTGGTTGTACGGCAGGAACAGTACAGTGGTCGAATGGTAAAACAGGAACGACACTTACTGAAACGGTGAATTCAACAACAGTTTATTCTGCGGTTTGTAAGCAAGGAGCTTGTAGCAGTCCAGAATCGAATAAAGTAACGGTAACGGTAACAATTCCATCAGTACCAACTATTTCATGTGCAACAAATACAATATGTGCAGGAAGTACAATCACATTGGTAGCAACGGGTTGTGAAGGAATGGTTAAATGGTCAGACAATCAAACAGGAGCAATCGTAACGGCTACTCCAACAAGAACTACCGATTATACAGCCACTTGTACTATCGGAACTTGTACTTCATCACCATCAAGTGTGGCAACGGTGAACGTGGGTAATCCACCAGCACCATCAATCACTTGTAGTGCAACATCAATTTGTCAAGGAGTTCAAGTAACATTGACTGCCACAAATTGCACGGGTACAATCGTTTGGAATGATGGACAAGTTGGAAACGTAATTACGGCAAAACCAAACGCTACGACTAAGTATGCAGCCATCTGTAAGTTAGATAAGTGTGAAAGTGGACGTTCAAACGAAATCACGGTAACAGTAGGAGCAGGGATTAAAACGCCAACTACGAAGAATTTGAATAACGTTTGTCCATTCTTAACGGTAGATTTAGCATCGGGTGTAACTTCAACCTTGTCAGCAGGAGGCGTATTTGAATATCATACAGGGGTGTTGCCAACATCACCATTGGTTTCAAGTCCAAATGCAGTAACAACTGGAACGTATTATGTATTTGAGAAAACTGGAACGGGATGTTATTCATCACCAGGGGTAATAAACACTTATATCAACACAGACTGTACGCCAAAAGATTGTGCGAAAACACCTGCAACAGCAACAGCAGGTGCAGATGCCACAATTTGTGCAGAGAAAATATACAAATTAGCTGGAACATTCGGAGGTGCTGCAACCAGCATTGTTTGGAAAACAACAGGTTCGGGTTCATTTGATAATCCATTATCACCAACTGCCACTTATCGCTCATCTTTAGCGGATGTATTGGCAGGAACGGTTAAATTGATTATGTGCACAAATGACCCAGACGGTTCAGGACCATGTGTATCGAAAGCTGATACCATGATACTGACAATGCAAGGCGTTAAGTTCAAGCCAATAGTTGCAGTAACTGGAAACTTAAATTCATGCGGAACGGATTCAGTGAAATTGACAGCAACCGCAGGAACGTATGGTTACAAATGGTTTAAGGTTGGAACAACCACAGAAATTGCCTCTACAAGAAGTATCACGGTGAAAAGTTCGGGTGGATATTATTTCAAATTGGTTGATGCTAACAAGTGTTGTTCAATTGAATCGGATACAGCAACGGTTAATTACTTAGCAATTCCAAATGCACCTGTAGCCAACAGCGTGAAGATTGATAGAGGAACAACGATTGATTTGAATAAACTGGTTGCAAGTAATCTTCCAACGGGAGCAACTTTAGTATTTAAAACGGGAGCAAACACGGCTTCGACAACAGTATCAAATCCAAGTGCAGTAGGAGCGGGTACATATTATGCTTGTTACAGAAACGCACAAGGTTGTTATTCATTAGCAACGAAGATTACGGTTGAAAACAAAGATGGAGTACCAACATCAACGGATTCTGATATTCAGATAACGGTTACGACTGAAAACAATATTGCTTTGGATAGCACAGTGAAAGTGACAATCATGGTGAGAAACAACGGTCCAGCAACGGGTAAGAATGTGATAGTTTCAGCTTCAATTCCAGGTGGATTAGCTTATGTGAATTCAACGGGTGGTTTAGTGAAAAGTGGCAATTTGTTGAATGGAACCTTAGATAGCTTGATTAGTGGTGGTGTGAAGGTTTACACATGGGTAGGAAAAATGACTGGAACAATAACCTCAGTAACGGTTGGAGCAACATCAACATCAACCTCTTCTGATCCAATCCAAAACAACAACAACGGAAGCAATCCAAATGGAAATGTAGTGGTTTCTGTACCACCAGCAAATTCATCGGATATTGTGGTAACTATTACAACGGATAAAACAACTTACGTAGTAGGAGATACTGTAACAACAACGATTAAAATTACCAACTTAGGACCAGCAACGGCTAAAAACGTAACGGTTTCAAGTGCAGTACCAGATAAATTAACTTACGTTTCACAAACGGGTGGATTAGTAGTTAGTGGAAAAGTATTGACGGGTAAAGTGGATAGTTTGCTAAGAAACGGAGTGGTCACTTATACCTACAAATCAGTTCTTTCAGGCACAGGTCCAGTAGTAATTACAGGTACAGGTACATCGAATAATCCAGATCCAAATCCGAATAATAATAACGGAACAGGTACAAGTGGTTCAGTAACGATTAATCCAGTGGTTGTTCAAGGGACAGACGTAGTAATAACCGTAACAACTGATAAAACTACTTATAAAATTGGTGACATTGTAACGACAACCATCACCGTTAAAAACCTTGGATCACAAACAGCAAAAGGAATTAATGTAAGCTCAACACTTCCATCAATTTTAGAATACATTGCTCAAACAGGGGGTTTAGTGAAAACTGGAAATGTGTTTACGGGAACGTTAGATAGCTTAGTGAAAGACGGTGTGAAAGTTTATACTTACACAGCGAAAGTAACGGGCAACGGAACAGCAACCATTACTGCCACAGGAACATCGACAACGACTGATCCAAATCCAAACAATAATAACGGAACAGGAACGGGCGGAAGCGTTATAATAACAGGCGGTACAGTTACACCACCAGTAGGTTCAGGTGCGGACGTAGTAATTACGATTACGACAAATAAAGTAACTTATGCAATAGGTGACACAGTAACGACAACGATTAAAGTAGTGAACTTAGGTCCAGACGTTGCGAAAGGTATTAATGTATTCTCGGTAATTCCAGGAACATTGACTTACGTATCGCAAACAGGTGGTTTAGTGAAAATTGGAAATCTATTGACTGCAACCGTTGCAAGTTTAGATAAAGACGGAACGATAACTTATACTTACAAATCAGTCTTGAATACTAAATCTGAAACAGTGGTTGCCGCAGGTGGAACTTCAATAACTAAAGATCCGAATCTGAATAATAACAACGGAACGGGTTCGACAGGAACAGCAACGATTAATAAAGGAGATGTTGATCCAACAGTTGCGGACGTAGCCATCGTAATTACAGCAGATAAGACAAAAGCGAAAGTAGGAGAGGACGTTAATTTCATCGTGACATTAACAAACAATGGACCAGCATCGGCGAAACAAGTCGTGTTAGTGAATCCAATTCCAGCGGGATTGACATTCGTGTCAAGCTCAACGGGTCAGGTATTGACAAGCGGTGCAATTTCAGTAAGCCTTGATTCATTACAGAAAGGACAAGTTAGAACGTATGCTTACGTAGCAAAAATGAATGTGAAAACTGATGTAACGAACACCGTTTCAGTAGGTTCATTCAAAGATAACGTAGGGCCAAATAACTTCTCGTTCGTAACCATCAATGGTGACACAACTGGAACGGTTATCGTGAAAGATGAAGCTGAATTGGCTCTTTTAATAACGGCAGATAAGCAATTGATTGCAAAGGATGATGTGGTAACGTTTACGATCAAAGTAACGAATAACGGTCCAAAAGTGGCTACCAACGTTGTGGTTGATAATATTTTACCTAAATTTTTAACATTCCAAACGGGTGATCCATCAAGAACGGGAGATACTTTGAGAGTAGCAACGGCTTCAATTCCAGTGGGAAGTTCGGTAACTTATACTTACACGGCGAAAGTCAATAAGGATACGATTATCAGAAATACCGCAAGAATCACGAAGACATCACCAACTGATCCAATCTTAGCAAATAATGTTTCAACGGTGGTATTAGTACCAGCATCTGACACAACGTATGCAGACTTGGCGGTGTTAATTGCGGCAGATAAAGCGACCTACAAAGTGGGAGACAACGTAACTTATACCATTACTTTAACCAATAATGGGGCGGGTAGAGCGAAAGATGTTCAATTATGTAATCTAATTCCAAGAAGATTGACTTACGTATCTGGAACGGGAGTAATCAAAGTAGGTGATAGCGTAACCATCAAGGTTGATACCATCGGCAAAGGAAGAACTCGCACGTTCACGTATGTAACGAAAGCAGCAACGGCTGGTACGATTGTGAATACAGTGAGAATCTGTAATTCAAGTAAAGCTGATTTGATTACGCCAAACAATACCAGTACATCATCAATCACTGTAACGAGAGATTCAGTTGTTGTACCACCAGTTACTGTTTGCAACATCAACTTGGCAATGGCAATTCTTGACACAGCGAAAGTTTCAACGGGAGTTTATGATGTAACGTATCGTTTGATTGCGAAGAACGTTTGTAAGGATACTTTGAAAAATGTAACCTTCTACAATGACTTAGCCAAAACATTCAGAACGCCAGTAACGTGTGAAATCAGAACAAAACCAACCGTGGATGCAAGCACGAATTTGACTCCAAATGACTTGTTCAGTAAGACGGATTCAAGCATGGTGAAAACGGGGGGCTTTATGTTACCAAACGCTATTGATACCATCAGATACGTGGTAAGAATAACCTTAAACGGAAATAAAGGACCATTTGTAAGTAACGCAACGATTGCGGGTAAAACGACAGGGAATGAAAACTTAACAGCGAAAGTGAGAGAGGTATTACGTTTCGACTTACCAAATACAAGATTCGGTTTAGCGAAAGAAGTAGTAACAACAGGTTTGAAGAACGATTCGACGACGTATTGGACAGTTCCATACAGAATCAGAGTCGTGAATATGGGAGTAAATGCAATTGCTAAATTGAGTGTAAAAGATAGCTTGGATGCAGTGTTCACCGCCAAAGGTGCAGTAATCGTTGGAACGCCAACTGTTATTGGAACACCAGGTTTGACCGTGAATAAGAAATATACAGGTAAAGGTTTATTTACCGACTTGTTAGTTCCAGATTCATCAAGTTTAGCAAAAGGAGATACAGCAATCATTGATTTGACAGTAAGAGTTAATGTAGCCGCCGCTCCTGATGCAGAGAAAATCTTCAATAACGTAGCCATCGGTACAGCAACTGGAACGGATTTATTGACTTACAAAGACATCTCGACGAATGGTAATAATCCAGATAAAAATGGAGATAAAGACCCATCGAATGACAATGAAGCAACGCCAGTACAGTTGAAAGCGACAGCCCCACTTCCACAATTGCAAGTATCAATTGGTGTAGCCTTAGCAGCGGTGAGAGATTCAATTCCATTGGCAGATAGTACTTGCAACGTGACCTTAATCATGACTGCGAAAAACTACGGAAAGGATGCTTTAAGAAATGTACGTTTATGTACAAATATTGACAGCACAATCGGTAAGCAAGCTCAATCATGGAGTTTAGTAGGTACGCCAAGAGTAATTAGAGGAAATGCCAGAATTAGTGCAACTTTCAATGGTAAACGTGATTCAACCATCACGAAGTCTGATAGTTCATTTATTGCGGTTGGAGATAGTATCATAATTGCTTACATGATTAATATCAAGAAGCCATTGAAAGATACAATTTATACGCAAGCGTTTGCAAAAGCTCGAAGTGCAGTTGATACTTTGAAATTGACATCTGACATCTCCATGAATGGATTGAAACCAGACATTAACGGAGACGGTAGTCCAGACGAAGCCGCACCAACACCAATTGTTTGTAAAGATGTTGAGACTATATTGGCAACACCATTTGTACCAAGAGGTTTCTCTCCAAACGGTGACGGTAAGAACGATGGATTCAAGATTTACGGAATGAATCCTAACGAGATTAACGAATTGATTATATTTAACCGATGGGGTGGCGTTGTTTACGCAAGTGAAAATTACGTAAATGAAGACTGGATTGGTCAATCAAACCAAGGTGTTGTAGCAATTGGTTCTGGACAAGGTTTACCAGATGGAACGTACTTCTACTATTACGCACGTTACAAGAAAGATGCGAATGGATTGAAAGGAGATAAGATTGCCCCAGAGGAAATCAAGTCTGTTACATTGATTAGATAATATTTGAGTAAATCACTCGGTAGTTTGCAAAGACTACCGAGTGAAAATAAAAAAAGGAAAGACTTACAGGATTTGTTTGAAGCTAAAAATAAAAGTCTTTCTAAATCCTTACAAACATTAAAATCATTTAAACATTTTATCACATGAAACTCCAAGGTTTGCTTTCAAGAGTTCGATATATGACAGCGTTGGCTTTCGCTACGTTGGCAGGTGTCCAAACCGTTCATGCACAGCAAGAGGTTCAGTACTCTCAGTATATGTTCAATATGTTGGCGGTTAATCCTGCGTATGCAGGTAGCAGAGACGTATTGAGCATGACAGGTCTATACCGTCAGCAATGGGTTAGTATTGAGGGTGCTCCAACTACGCAGTCTTTCACGATTGATCTACCAATCAAAAAGGAAAAAGTGGGTATTGGTTTTCAAGCTTACAACGACCAAATCGGTGTATTCAAAAATACTGGGGTGGCACTTTCTTATGCCTACCGTGTTAAAGTTTCTCAAAAAACTACCCTATCAATGGGTGTTCAAGGAGGCGTTTCTAATCTCTTGGGAAATTTAACTGGCGTTCAAAGAACATTGACAGGTACTGATACAGACCTTGCTTTCACTGGCGATGTCAGTAGATGGCTTCCAAATGTTGGGGTTGGTTTATATTTGAGTAATGACCGTGGATATATTGGTTTATCGGCTCCAACACTTATCCAAAACCGTTTTAGGGACGGTACGGGGGCGGCTGATACAGTTGCTTCGTCTGCTCGTCAAGATCGTCATTATTTTTTAATGGCAGGTTTTGTAATTGGTTTAGGACGTTCATTGGCTTTGAAGCCTTCATTCTTAGTGAAAGCTACTCGTGATGCTGCCGCCATTGATTTGAATTTAAACCTTTGGATTAAAGACAGAATTGCTATTGGAGGTTCATGGAGGACAAATAATAAAAATTTCTCATCACCATTCGGTAACTTAAACGGTGATGCCGTGATTGGAATGTTAGAAATCCAAGCAACCGATCAGTTCCGTTTAGGATATGCTTATGACTTTGCCTTAAATGGATTTAGAGGTAAACAAAGCGGTACGCATGAAGTAATGCTTCGCTATGAATTTGGCTACAAAAAATCCAAAATTCTTACCCCAAGATACTTTTAAATAGTTATTAATTAACAGTTAGCAATTAACAATTTTTGAATTATTTATTGATTTGAGCATAAAAAATGTAGCCCTTTTACTACCTGTTTTATGAATTGTTTTATTACGGATTCCACTGTTCATTGATAATTGCTAACTGAAAAATAACCCCCGCCATAATAACGTAGTAAAACTTTCTTAAAACGATGATTAATTTGAAGAAAACTGGACTAATGCTTGTGCTGGCATTGCTGGTAGTTGCTAAAACTTTCTCTCAATCTCTCAAAGATGCAGAGTATGAGTTTAACAAGATGAGCTACCTTAACGCCGCCGAAATGTTCGAACAGGTTTTGAAAGGAAAACTTTCTGATTCAGAAAAACAGTCGGCTCGTATGAAATTGGCGTATGCTTACCGCCAAATTCATGACTCGCAAAACACAGAACGAGTGTATCGAGAATTAATCAGCGGTGGTTCGCAACTTTCAGGCGATGCCTCGAAGGTGTATTTATATTATGCCCAAGCCTTGGCTTCAAACGGCAAGTATAAAGACTCACAAGAAGCCTACGATAAATATGCAAAAGCTGAAACTGCCGACAAAAGAAGTGGCGGGTTTCAAAAACTGTATAAAAACGTTGAGACACTGAACAAAAATGCTGCTTGCTATAAATTGGACTATCTTTCTATCAATTCCGATAAGGCTGATTTCAGTCCGATGTACTATAAAAATGGTTTGGTTTTCAATTCAGGACGTACCGAAGGCACGGGTTTAAAACGTGTTTTCAGTTGGGATAATTCTCGTTTCTTGGATATGTACTATTTAACTGATGTAAGTGCATTGACCGCTTCTGCCGCAGGGGTGGGGGGTGCTGATGCCAATAAATCTAAGTCAAGAGATACTGAAAGCGTAGTAGGTTCGGATGAATATACGTCGCCAACTGCCAACGATTCAAGAACGGTTGGAACTTTCGGAGGAACAAATATCTATCAAGGATATGGTTATACTGAAAATCCACAAACAAAAACGCAAAGATTTAGTAAATCATTGAATTCTAAATATCACGAAGGTCCAATGACTTTTACGAATGATGGTAAGAAGGTGATTTTTACTCGTAATAATTTTAACAACGGTAAATTTAAAACATCTGCTGACAATATTAACAAGTTGAAAATCTACGTGGGAGACGATAAAGGTGCTGGACAATGGAATAATATCAAAGAAGTTCCTTTTAATTCTAACGAATATTCAACGGGACATCCTTCTTTAACGAAAGATGATAAATTGATGTATTTTGTGTCAGATATGCCAGGTGGTTTTGGCGGAACGGATTTATACGTAGTTGAATACAATGGTGGAGCTTTCGGAATGCCCGTGAATTTAGGACCTAAAATTAACACCGCTGGTAGTGAAATGTTCCCGTTTGTGGACGAAAGAGGTAACCTTTATTTCTCATCCGACGGACACCCTGGTTTAGGTGATTTAGATGTTTTTTATGTTCAATTAGTTGATGGTTCAAAACTAAAAGGTAAAATCAAAAACATGGGTACGCCCGTAAATTCAAGCAAAGATGACTTCGGTTTTATTGCGGATGGTGAGCGTAAAATGGGTTATTTATCTTCAAATCGTAAGCGTGGAGGAACTGATGATGATATTTATCGTTTCACCCGTGAATGCGATGAAAAACCTGATTGTGAAGAAGTACAAGTGATTGTGTATGATGCAGAATCAAAAATGCCTTTGGATAATGCCGACGTTGCCATCGTTATGGACGGTAAAACAGAAATGAAGAAAACCGATACAAACGGTACATTCAAATTCTGTAAGGAAGAAGGCAAGGAATGTGAATTAAAAGCAAGTCGTGAAGGATATATGCCAAATACGGTTTCTTGCAAGGACGGAGAGACGTTGATTGATATTCCATTATCAAGAGTTAAAGAAGTGGCAGTTGATAGTAGTGCGGTTTCAACGACAACCGATAATTCAGGAACACCAGTTGATGGAAATTCAGTGGGTTATCAAGGTCAAAATACTGGAAACGCCATTCCATGTCCAACAACGAAGACGATTCGTGGACGTGTGACGGCCAATAAAGACAAGCGTGCATTGAGTGGCGTAACGATTACTTTGAAAAACGAATGTGACGGTTCAACTCAGAGCTTTGTAACGGGTGCTGACGGACGTTATCAGTTTGAAATCTGCGACGGTTGCGATTACACCATCGAAGCGTCAAAAGACAACTTTGGTTCGAGAAGTAATAAAATCAAGAAATTGGGCAAAGGTGGACCAAAAACAATCAACGCTAATTTAAGTATGTTTGAAGAAGGTGATGTGGTTGCAATTGAGAATATTTACTACGATTATGGTAAGTGTAATATCCGTGCCGATGCTTCTCGTGAATTGGACAAATTGGTAACGATATTGAAGCGTTACAAAAACATGAGAGTTGAAATTCGTTCGCACACCGATAGTCGTGCAACCATTGAATTCAACCAAAAAATATCAGAAGGACGTTCGCAAGCGGTTAGAAAATACTTGATGAAGCGTGGCGTTTCTGGAAGTCGTTTGGAAGCAATAGGCTACGGAGAATCACAATTATTGAACGAATGTACCGATGGCGTGGAATGTACAGAAGAACAACATTCAGCTAATCGTCGCACGGAATTCAAAGTTGTTCAATTAAAATAGAACAAAGTAAGGATTAATTTAATAAATAATGAATGCCTCAGTCGAAAGATTGGGGCATTTTTTTGTTGAAATTCAATTTATTTGATTGAATACATATGCTGAAATCAAAAATTATTCTTGACATTGTCAATATGTTCGCCAACATTAAATATGTAGCTATGATAAATTGCTGTTATTGATACTGGTCTTAACACAAAAACCATTTTTTTCACTTCCAAAAATTAAAATAAATAGTTTCTTGGGTTATAACTAATTCAAAACACAACATTTAGCAACTAAATACAACAAAAATCATTCAGTTATTTAATTTTCAAAAATAATTGAAAATACTTGATTTTAGATTTTGCACCATGTACATTTATGTCAGTACCCTGTAGCGTTTTGAATGTACTCCGCTAAGTAAAGAAATTCAATTCCATTCTGGAAAACCCGCTAATGAATTTCTGACTTTATTCAAAATTTTAATAATATCGATTATTGATTTAATTTTTGGTATCCTTGCTCTCAAAATTTTTCATTAATCATTTCAAGCACACAATCCTTACCTTGTTCGTATAAAACTATCATTTCTTCCATAAAATTGTAGCATTTTATCTGTACGGGCTTAAAAACCGTAATCACTAATTTACAATCTGTAAACTTTCGTTTCACAACACACACGAAGTATTTTTAACATTAATAATTTTATTCATTCCTTTTCTTGCAAAGGAATTTAAAACTTTTTGTATCAAACTGATTGTTTTGGCAACCAATTTGTAGTAAAACCTTTCTTATAAAATTACTTGACTAAATTTATAACGTAACTAATTAAGAATCAATTGACTATGTTACACTAATTGCCAAATTTTAATACCCAAACAAGTTTTTAAAAATTATCCTTACTCATCATGAAAAAATTGGCTCTTCAATTTTTGACGGCACATTCATAGCAGGTTTGAGAACGAAATTGGGCAAAGATATTAGTCTTGATTTATACAATACTCATGGTTTAAATAATATCCAACAATTTTCATTAAATACCGTAAACCCATCGTTAGGAGCCAAATCGCCGAGAGATTTTAATGCAGGCTCATATTCCTTAACGCAAAATGTTACAGGCTTCACAATGTCAAAATATTATGATGCTGTTTTGAGTGGGCTAAACGTTGCCATTGGAAGAGAATATCGTATTGATGCTTACACTATAAAAGCAGGAGAGGAGGCTTCATGGAAAGTCTACCCAACCTCTGAAAATTTAGCAGGTGGAACTCAAAACTTCCCTGGTATTAATCTTAAATATGCCACTAATAGATTAAGAACAAATACCAGTTCATACTGAATTAGATATCACTAAAAATTTCTTTATCACCAGTGCTATACGTTCAGAATATTACAGTGATTTTGGTTGGGCTTTGGGAGGTAAATTTGCTTCTTGACATACAATTTCTGAAAAATTTGCGGTTCGTGGAGCCATCAATTCTGGATTTAGAGCACTATCACTTCCGCAACTGTATTTTGGTTCAACTTTTAACGATGTAGTTACGGATGAGAACACAGGAATTTCGGGTTATGTTGAACGATTGATTACTCCTAATAATGCACAATTAACCAAAAGCTATCGGAATACCTTCATTAAAACCTGAAATAGCAACCAATTTTAGTTTAGGATTTTCATACCAACCAACGGCTAACTTCTTGTTCACGATTGATGGATATTCAGCGGATGCACACGATAGAATAATTTTAACGGGCGATTTTCAAGCAAATGATCCAAAATTCAAAAGCATATTTACTGACCCAGTCGTACAATCGGCAAAGTTTTTTGCCAATGCTATTGATACACGCTCAAATGGTTTTGATGTAACGGCAACATTTACTAAAGAAATCGGTAAAGACAAATTGATTAGTTCACTCGCTTTTAACTACAATAATATGTATACTGAAGAAATTGATGTTCCATCGGATTTAGGAGAGTATGAAACCAATTTCTTGGGAACAAGAGGTCAGTCATTAATTGTGAATTCAGCTCCAAGAACTTAATTTCACTTAATTTTTGATTACAAGCAAGAAAAATTATCTGCAAATGTCCGCTTTAATGGTTTCTGGGGGTATTCAATACGTTGATTATAATGAAAGCAATGATTTACCTAATGTGTATGATTACAGATTAACGACAGACTTATCAGTTGGATATGAATTATCAAAAAATGTTCGCTTAAATATTGGTGGGAATAATATATTTAATGCCCTTCCAAACAGACAATTTACAGGAAATACTGAAACAGGTAGAATGTATGAACCCGTTCAAATGGGATTTGGTGGTTCATATTTTTACGGACGTTTAAGTCTAAATTTCGGAAAATAATTAATGTAAGTCTATTGTTATACAATGTAAAGTTTATTGGTTCTTTAATAGTGCTAATAGAGCAAATAAACACTTAAAATATGAAAAATATAGTTATTCTTTTGTTTAGTTTATTGTCAATAAATCCAATGTACGCCCAGCAATGGAGTTCCGCTTTTGTTGGTAAGCCAGAATCACGTGCTTTATATGCTTCAAATGTTGCAAAAGCCATTCAGAATGCTTGGGAAAATGAATTAACTTCAAAAAATAAAAAAGATATGCTTTTGGACGAGATCATTTTTGGACAGAATTCGGAACCAAAAGAAGTTAGAGACCTTGAAGTTAATAAGTCATTGATGAGTAATATCGACGAAATTGAAGAGGTTTTGGGTATTAAAGAAGAGGTGAAAATTGATCCTGTTAAAAAGAAAAAAGTTGAAACTCCAATAACAGCAGTTCCTGTTAAAACAGAGCCGATTGTTGAAATAGAAAACGTGACTTCATTGGGTAACGTTGATGAAGTCAAAGAAGCCTTGGAAAGCATAAAGTTACAACCTTTAAAAACTGAAAATGTCACGCCTAAAAAAACTTCTTTGACTATCAATAACGATGATATTGAAGTGGATTCTGTTTACTCAATTCCACAAGTAAGCCCAATATTTCCTGGTGGACAAAATGCGATGAGAAGTTTCTTTGCTAAAAATATTATTATGCCTGAAAGTGATGGGAAAGGCATAAAAGGAAAAGTTTTTGTTCGATTCATGGTTAGAAAAAATGGCGAATTATCAAAAATATACTTAGTGAAAGGACTCAATAACGCTTGCAATAAAGAAGCAATTCGAGTAATTAAAAAAATGCCGTCATGGATACCCGCCATGCAAGAAGGAAAAGATGTAAATTCATGGCATACTTTACCGATATATTTTGAAATAGAATGACAAAGGAAGTTGACTTAAACCATTTTAACCACTTTCATTAATCCTTTACTTTTAGAAATTTTATTGATTTACAGCCTACTTGATATTCAGGAGGGTTTTGTATTTATAGACAGGTATGATTTTTTACTTACAATTGTCAGGTTATAACAATTATTGATTAATTTTGGTTAAAGAAGAATGCCATAATAAAAAATTTACTAACCATTGACCATTATCCATCCATTCACTAAAATCAAAATTTCTTTATGTTAAAATCTTACAAATTTCTGTTATTAACAGTTTGTTTAACCATTAGTGGCTTCTCCGTTTTCGCACAGGGCGTAAAAGGTGTGGTCAAAGATGCCATCACAAATCAAGGTATTCCTGGAACTTCGGTTGTTGTGGAAGGTCGTTCTACGGGAACGGCTACTGACAATAACGGAAATTATACACTCAGACTTCCTGCGGGTTCTTACAAAATCAAAATAAGTTCCGTTGGATATGAAGCAATGACAGTTTCTGCCACCGCTTCGGGAACCGAATTTACTGTTTTAGATGTGAATTTAAAGGAAAGCACCTCAACACTTCAAGAAATTGCCGTAATTGGTTCCCGTTCAGCAACGGCTCGTACAAACATTCAAACGGCAACGCCTGTTGATGTTATTTCAACCAAAGAATTGAAATCTTTTGGACAAGTTGATGTTGGACAAATCTTGAATTACGTTGCACCATCGTTCAGTTCAAACCGTCAGACCGTTACCGACGGAACTGACCACATTGACCCAGCTTCTTTGCGTGGTTTAGGACCTGACCAAGTATTGGTTTTATTGAACGGAAAACGTCGTCATACTTCATCATTGGTAAACATCAACGGCTCAGTTGGTCGTGGTTCGGTAGGTACTGACATGAACGTTATTCCAGTAGCAGCCATTGAAAGAATCGAAGTTTTGCGTGATGGTGCCGCCGCTCAATATGGCTCTGATGCTATTGCTGGCGTAATTAACATTGTTTTGAAAAAAGGATATACAGGAACTTCAGCATCGTTAACTTATGGTTCAAACATGACTACATTGAATTATACTGCCCCAGTTTTAGGTAGTACAACGCCAACAAGTTACAGCAAAAGTATTACAGATGGACAGGTTTTTCAATTTGATTTCTCGAAGGGATTTCGTCTTGGAAAAGAAGGATCTTTGACTATTGCTGCCCAAGTTAATGACCGTGGTCGAACAAGTCGCACGGGTTTAGATAATGCCCCAACGATATTTTTAGGAGCAAATGGAGGTTTCCCAGGAACGCCCGCTGGACAAGAAGTTAATGCGTTTAGAACAAAATTAATTGCAGATGATGCCGCTCTTGCTTCAAGCCGTAATTATAACCGTGAAAACATGATTTTTGGTAATTCTTCGGCTCGTAATTATGGTGTCTTTGTAAATGGAGGAATTCCTTTGAATGAAAAATCGGAAATCTATTTCTCGGGTGGATATACTTACCGCACGGGTCAAGGATTTGGAAATAATCGTATTCCAGTGGCTCGTAATCAACAACCCGTGAAAGCGGACGGGAGTTTGTTTTATCAAGACGGTTTCTTGCCAGGAATTGAATCAGATATTTATGACAAATCAGCGATTGTAGGGTACAAAACAAAAATTGGCGAATGGTCAATGGATGTGAGTAATGTTTATGGAAATAATACTTTCCAATTTTCAGTGTTCAATTCTGGAAATGCTTCATTGCCAGCGACAGACAATCAGCAAACTTCTTTTAATGCGGGTAAATTATCATTTACGCAGAATACTTTCAACTTAGATTTTGCCCGTAATTTCCAAAACGTAGGCGGTTTCAATTATGTCAACCTTGCCTTCGGTGGAGAAATTAGAATTGAAAAATTCAGAATTATGGCGGGTGAGCCTAATTCATATTTCGGTGCTGCCATTCAAAGACCAACTGCTTCTTTATTTGTCGGAGGACCTGCCCAAGGAACAACCGCCGCAGGACCTGGTTCACAAGTATTTCCAGGGTATCAACCATCTGATGAAACCGACAAAACTCGTGACAATGAGGCAGTTTATGCTGATTTTGAAGCGGAAAAAGGAAAATTACTACTTGGTGTAGCCGCTCGTTTTGAGAATTTTAGTGATTTTGGTTCAACCATTAACGGTAAAGTTTCAGCCCGTTTTCAAATCACAGAGGGCATTGCAATTCGTGGTGCGGCAAGTACAGGTTTTAGGGCTCCATCTTTGCACCAACGCTATTTCCAAAACACCAGTACGCAGTTTATCAACGGTTTACCTTCGAATACCTTGACGGTAAATAATGATAATGATATTGCTCGTAAAACCGTTGGCGTTGATGCTCTTAGACCAGAAAAATCAGTCAATCTTTCATTAGGTTTAACCGCTAAACTGGGTAATTCGGCAACATTAACGGTTGATGCTTATCAAATTGAAATTTCAGACCGTATCGTATATTCAGGAGCTTATTCACGGGCTCAATTGGGAATTACGGATGCAACACAGTTTCCAGGCGTGAATAATGTTCGTTTCTTTGCGAATGCGGTAAATACAAAAACACAAGGAATTGATATTGTGGCAACGGATAGAATTCAGTTAGGAAAAGGCAGATTGACGTTGTCAGCGGCTTTGAATTTTAACAACAATAAAGTAACTGGCATAAATAGCACCCCATTGATTGATGCGGCAAAAAATAATGACCCAGTCAACAATCCAAGTACATGGTATCGTACAGCCCTTTTTGACCGTCAGCAAGTTGCTTTGATTGAGGATTATCTGCCAAACAGTAAGTGGAATTTATCGGCGGCTTACAGCGTAGGTAAATTTGATGTAACTTTTAGAGCAGTTCGTTTTGGTGAAACTAAATTTAAAAACGTAGTTGATCCAAATGCCTTAAAGTCAGACTTAACTTATTGGAATACACAATTTGACCACGGAACAGCAGGTGGAAATGCACCAATTGACCAAACTTTTCAAGCCGTTTGGATTTCTGATTTAGTGGTAGGATGTAGAATTACAAAGTCTTTATACGCTTCAATTGGAGCTAATAATTTGTTTGACGTATATCCTGACCAAATTTTTATTGATGCTCGCAATGCCAAAGGTTCATTAGATTATATTGCTGGACGTGATGCTTCAAACCGTGGACGTTTGTTATTCCAACCTAATCAGGGAGGATATAATGGTCGTTT
>JAYVRF010000168.1:0-4762 GCA_043756925.1 Arcicella sp.
GTAATGACGGGTACTTGGGCAAAAGTTTGCAAGGCACAACCTATCATCATCACAAAAAGTAATGAACGGATAAGTTTGTAATGTTCTTTTTTCATGTGGGTTTAATTTATGGTTGTTAACAAATTGGTTTGCGAATGGAATACGTGAAAATTCAGCGTCATCAGGGAAGACCGCTCGTCTTTGTATTAGTTGATGTTTTAAAGAATGTGAGCATTACCCATCGGAATTCTTCTCTTGTTCGATCGTATCTGGCATCATCAGAGATAATATAGGGCTGAGTTCACCATTTGAACCTAACATAAAATAAGCCTTGTAATCTGTTTATTATTAACGACTTACAGAAAAAGTCTCGTTAGACGGTCGTTTCACGATACGAAAAAAACTATCCCAAAATTCATCTTTAATATCTCTTTTACCATTTTATGAGTCAAAATATCATTTATTCTCACATATTATGAGTTTGTGAGACATAATTTTGGGGCTATTTTATGTTAGGCTCAAATGCTGAACTCAGCCTTAAGAGTTAAAGAATTATCCGACATTGCCACTAAATCTTCTATCCCTGAAAATATAAAAGTATCCTCTTTATCTCAATAAGTAGGCGGTTTTTCTGTCCGCCTTTGAACACTCGGTAAATCTATCCCCCAACCAATGTGTTTACGTTTGAAAATGTTAGATTCTCCTTGTGGATTTGAAACAAATTTGTTAGACATGATTTTCAAACTAACTACTACCAAAACTAACTGAATATTAGGTAGTTACTTACTATGTATATACTATTATTTATTTAACGGTTGTTTTGTAAGAAAAAAATACGTCCTAAGTATCAATACTTCGCTACGAATTTGATACTTAGTTAAAGATAGAAAAAAGGGATAAAATGTTTAGGTTTGAATTACAAACGAATCAAAAACAAATTATTCCATGAGCATCGAAACACCTCTTAATATGAACAAAGATTCATCATTCACATTATTTTGTATGGCATTAAAACCTAAATTACGCTTCACTTTCTCAATCCCTTGTTTAAATCTATCAAACGAAACAGGTTTTTTTCAAATAATCTGTAACCTCTAATTCATAACTTTCTATGGCAAAATTAGGATAAGCGGTAATAATAATGACTTGGGGTTTAGGCGAAAGCATCCTAATAAAATCTAATCCTGTTAGTCGGAGCGTTTCAATATCGGTAATAAGTTAAATCCACTGTATTATTTTGCAAGAAATCAGAGGCATCTAATGCGTTATCGAATGCCTTAACTAATTCAATTTCAGGCATTTGATTAAAATAATTTCACATGACATTTTGGGCGGGTTCTTCATCTTCAAGAACAATACAACGAATAATTTTCATATATTAAGCATTCAAGAGGATTTACAACAATATTATTCATCAGAAATACCAATAAATCAACATTAACCATAATATTTCTAACATTATAATCTATTTAAAACTAACTTTAAGTCCATAAAAAAAACCACTCAAAATTGAGTGGTTTTCTAAACTTTATCATCTAATCTTTAATCTTTAAACCGTCATCACCCACCCACGAGTATCAGCGATTTTTCCCGTTTTAATGTTATCAATTTCCGTGAAAACCCTTTTTGAAAAAGCATCGGCTGAAAGTTCTGGTAATTCATAATCTACTCCTTCAAATCCAATCGTGGAAATCGGTGCAATCACGGCTGCCGTTCCTGCTCCAAATGCTTCTTGAACTCGTCCAGAGGTGATTCCTTCGGTTAATTCTTTGATGGATAATTGGCGTTCTTCCACTTCCATTCCAAAATCACGAGCCACTTGAATGACAGATTTGCGAGTAACACCGTCCAAAATAGTATCGCCCGTTGGAGCAGTTACTAATTTTCCGTCAATCACAAACAGCAAGTTCATCGTTCCCGCTTCTTCTACGAATTTATGTTCAGAAGCATCCGTCCAGATGATTTGGTCGTAACCAGCATCCGTTGCTTTCTTTGTTGGGTACAAGGAAGCCCCATAGTTACCCGCATTTTTCGAGAAACCAACGCCCCCGTGAGCCGCACGAATGTACTGAGTTTCTACTCGAACACGAATTGGTTTGGTGTAATAAGCCCCAACGGGACAGGTAAAAATCATGAATTTATAGCCCTTTGATGGACTCACGCCTACGTAGCCGTCCGTTGAAAACATGAAAGGACGAATGTACATGGAACAACCTTCTTTATCAGGAATCCAATCAGAATCTAAACGGAGAAGCTCAGAAAGCCCTTCCATGAAAATTTCTTCTGGTACTGGCGGCATACACATCCGTTCGGCAGACTTGTTCAGACGCTTCCAATTTTCTTCGGGACGAAAAACTAAAATTTCTCCCGAAGGACTTTTATAGGCTTTCATTCCTTCAAAAATGGCTTGTCCATAATGTAAAGACATCATGGCAGGCGAGAAAGTAATATCGCCAAAAGGAATAATTTGGGGTGTTTGCCACTCGCCGTTCTGGTAATCCACCGACAACATATGGTCGGAGAACGAGCGTCCAAAAACAAGGTTATCAAAATCAACCGTATCAATTCTCGACTTCTCAATCGCATGAATTTCTATTTGCAAGGTATTTGTCATTGTTTTTTAGTTAATAATTATTGGTTATTAGTTAATGGTTATTGGTTGTGCGTTACTGATAATTGTGATGAAATATAAATACTTCATTTCCAATTCCTAATAACTAAACCCTCGGTTTCCACGAAATTTCTTCTATGTTTAATTCTTTAATCATCATTCTGCACAACACGAAAAGGTAATCTGAAAGTCTATTTAAGTATATGATTACCAACTCATTAACTTCCGATTCTTGGGCTAATCTTAACGTAATTCTTTCGGCTCTACGGCAAACGGTTCTTGCCAAATGTCCAAATGAAACCGATTGATGTCCGCCTGGAAGAATGAAAAAACGCATCGGTTCGAGGTTTTCGTCCATCTTGTCCATTTCCTTTTCTAATAACTCAATATCACTCTCGTGAAGGTCTGGAATTCGCTTTTTGGTCTGTTCTGGTTCAGATGCTAAAATTGAGCCAATCGTAAAAAGTCGGTCTTGAATTTCCTTCAAAACATCTTTTCTATCCTTATTTACTGCTTGGTCACGCAACAATCCTACGTAAGAATTAAGTTCATCAACCGTTCCGTAAGCCTCAATTCTGAGTTCAGTTTTTGAAACCCGAGTCCCTCCCACCAAGGAAGTTTGACCATTATCGCCTGTTTTTGTGTAAATCTTCATTGATACAAATCTACATTTTTTTAATAAATTAATTGTCATAACAACTAATTTTTATTTGATAATTTCTATTTCCTAATTTTCATTAGAAATCTTGAAGGTTGTGAAGTAATTTTGCAGGAAATTTATAAAAAATTAGGCGTTGATAATTTCAAAGGATTTCCACTAATCCCAAACCCCCAGCCCCTAACCCCCAAACATGAGTATAGAATATTTTATTTCCAGAGTCGGGCGTTACTTGTCCATTTTTGCCTTCATTTTAGTGCTTTTGTTTACTTATCGGGGTTTGCCAGATACAACGGCAGTACATTTCGGAACGGACGGACGTGGTGATGGATTTATGCCTAAAAATCAAGTTTTTTATCTTTTTGGAAGCATCATGTTTGGGTTAAATATCTTGATAGTTTTGTTGGTAAATAACGTTCAGAAATTACCTATAACTGCCTTTAATTTTATCCCAAATAAAGTATGGTTGAAAGACCGCAAGCAATTAGTTGGCGTGATTATTAACTGGATAAATTTCCTTCCAACCATCATCAATGTCTTCTTATTATTGATTCTGAGGGCATTATTGGCACTTAACGATGAGCGTACTTTCAATACTGATTATACGTATTTATTGATTTTAGGTTTGATATTTTTATTAATTTGGCTTTTTTATTTACCAGTAAGATTACTTTACACAAGCCCAAAAATTATCGAAGAATATTGATGTACTACGATTCTCCAGAATCGTTTTGTCGTAAATTTTACGATTCTGGAGAATCGTGATACAAGGCAGAAAACAAGTGCAGAACATTAAACTATCCGATTATACTTACGATTTACCCGATGAACGCATCGCAAAATTCCCTTTATCCAAGCGTGATGAATCTAAATTATTGGTTTATCAACAAGGGGAAATTAGCCATTCAGTTTTCAAAAATATTACAGATTATTTACCTAAAAATAGTCTATTAGTTTTTAATAATACCGAAGTAATTCCCGCCAGAATCCACTTTCAGAAGCCCACAGGAGCAATTATTCAGATTTTTTTATTGCATCCAATATTGCCAACGCCCGTTATTAATTTAGCCATGGACGTAGTAGATTCCTGCGTTTGGGAATGTATGATTGGTAACCGAAAACGTTGGAAAAAAGGCGAAGTTTTGAGCCAAGTTTTGCTGGTTGATGGACAAGAAGTTGAAGTAAAAACGGAGATATTTGATGAGGAGAAGAATCATATTAAATTTAGGTATGAGGTCGTAGGTATGAGATATGAGATAGAAGGAAAAGGAAGTAATAATGAGGTGTCGAAATCTACGCCCTCACACCTTCTACCTCATACCTCATATTTACGATCTCATACCCACGACCTCATACCTAATACCCACAAACTACCTTTTTCTAAACTCATCCAAGCCCTCGGCACAATTCCGCTTCCACCTTATCTTAATCGTGAAACGCAAGCGTCGGATTCTGAAACTTACCAAACCGTTTATTCAGAGAAAAAAGGGGCGGTTGCCGCTCCAACGGCTGGA